>CALIIW010000193.1 GCA_938018185.1 uncultured Saprospiraceae bacterium | reverse complement strand
GATTATGAAATTATTGAAGATTATACACTTACTTTATTCGCCATTGGAACCATGATGGCTAAAGAAAGAGGTTTGATTTTGGTTGACACCAAATATGAATTTGGTAAAAAAGATGGAGAGATTTATTTGATAGATGAGATTCACACACCAGATAGCTCTAGATATTTTTACGCAGATGGCTATGAAGAAAGACAGGCTTCAGGTGAAAAGCAAAAGCAACTTTCGAAAGAGTTTGTGAGAGAATGGCTAATGGAAAATGGATTTCAAGGACTTGAGGGACAGCTGATGCCAGAAATGCCTGCGGTGTTTGTGGAGGAGGTATCAAAACGATACATAGAACTTTTTGAAATTGTCACTGGTGAAAAGTTTCAAAAACCACAGGAGGAAGATCCTTTGCAGCGAATAAAAGATAATGTGGAAGGCTATTTAAAGCAAGATACTGCTGCTACTTCTTAAATCACGGATTTAATTGGATTACACTGATTTCACGGATTTTCTAAACTTGTATTATGCCCGATCCAAGGCGCCGTGGACCGCCGTGGACTTGTTGTGAATGACCGTGAAACTCTTTTAAAATCTTCGTGAAACTTTGTGTCCCAAGCTACTTTCAAGAATTCACCTTTTCCGACACATAATCATTCAAATATTGAAAATGTTTACCCAATTTACCATTGGCTGCAACCGTTGCTTTTTCAATCATTTCAGAATCATCATTCAATAATTCTTCCAATACATAATCAATGAACATTTGACCAAAGGCTTCAGAGGCATCTCGAGGCATTTCGTTAGGTAAATTATCAATGGTCATCATGTCAATACAATCCTTTTGGTAAGGCTCGCATTGTTTACCAGTTTGAGGATCAAAACCAAATACCGGATCTGCAATTGTACTAGCAAAGAGGGTAGTAGGGATGGAAGAAACAGGTGCAATATCACAAGTTACATCAGCGATGACTTGCAAATTGAATCCAGGCTTTTTACAATCTTCTAAACTAAAAAATGCAGGTGCTTTATTATCCCAATAAATCCCATTGATCATAATATCTGCGGTCGTATAGAAAGGCTCAAAATTGCAATCGTATTTTGTTGGATTTTTGTAATAGTCAGCCTTAACAAAGGCATCTCCATTTTTAGCAATGATGTAATCTTCAGAATCTACCTGTGTGAATACAATCTCATTAAAAGCATCTTTTAAAAAGGCTTCTTTGTTGACTCTTCTTATTCCCATATCCTCAAGTACTTGTGCAGCACCAGAGCCAACTCGTCCATCTCCGGTGACGACTATTTTAATTGCTGGAAAATTGATCTTTGCGTATTCTTCCACTGCTTCTTTATAGTTGAAACAATCTTTCATTCTACTCATTTCGAAATGTCCAGTGCGTTGACCAAAAGTCCAAAGGGCATTATGTGCACCGACCATACCAGCAAACTTTCCAAAGGCAATCACTCTTGAGCCTTCTGCATTACATAAGACTTCATAGTCTAACAACCTGATGCCTTTGTCAATAACTGCTTGTAGCAACTTTTGGTTATAGGATTGCTTTTTCATCGTATGTGAAAAAAAGAAATAGGTCTTCCCAGGAATCAGTTCATTAATAGGCACTTCTTTCACACCCATCAAGACATTGCAATCAGACAATTCTTTCGACATAGACACATTTGCGTCTGAATATTCCTCATCGGTATAACATCTATTAGGAGAAGGTGCGATGACAAAGCTTAATTCTTCTCGCTCATTCAGACTTGATATTTGCGCTGGCGTCAATGGAACCCTTGAATCTGCTGGGATTTTACCTTCTTTAATTATACCTATTTTCATCACTATGCTTTTTAATTGGATGGCGAAGATGCCTGTTTATTACTAATTAG
The DNA here is from genome assembly GCA_938018185.1 of uncultured Saprospiraceae bacterium. GTDB lineage: Bacteria > Bacteroidota > Bacteroidia > Chitinophagales > Saprospiraceae > JALZVN01. The sequence goes on along the minus strand of CALIIW010000193.1, from coordinate 8,749 downwards.
ACTAAAAAATCAAGCCAATTATAACACATTTTTATTTTATACATAAATATAATGAAATAGGCTTTCTAGAGGAATATTTGTGTTTTGTGACATTCTAAAAGAAGCAATTGGCATAAAGTTTGGCTATTAGCTAAGTAGGTTAACAAATTGTTTTCTAGACTAAAAATATAAAGTTAGTTTCCGAAAACCGTATGCCCGAATCTTAATAGGTTCGGGCTTTTTCGTTTTAAAACTCACTTATTTACTAACAAATCGGCTATACACGCCCAAAGTTCTTAAAATGAGAACTTTTCTTCATATTTTGCGGTTCTTACTTTTACAAATGTTGTTATGAGTGGAAGCCTTTGAAAATTAAGTTTTCAAATTTCAATAACGAATAAACAAAATTTTCAACGGGCAACTAACAACTATCAACTCAAAAATTGGGGCTGATTGGAATCGACAGGAGAGATTTCTTACTAGTAAGCACGTCGGAGCAAGATTGATCACTCCGTTAACAAATGTTAATCGAAACTTTTTTAAACGGCAATAGAAATTTTGCCATGGCTGCCTAATACAAAGTATTAGAACGCCATTGAGCCGTGCGCTTGACGTCTGATACACAGCGTGCCGCTCATCATAAAACCTTCAGACTTATTTTGCCGACCTGTTTCGATCGGTAGAAGACATTAAAGATTCTAAGGTTTGGGAAAGGACCGTTTTTCATCCTCCCTCAGACTCGAAAATTAAATGATTAACTAAACGTGAAGAAAGCTTTTAGGTGCTTTGTCTGGACGGGAGTTCGACTCTCCCCAGCTCCACAAAAAACCTCTGATCTATTTTATTGATCAGAGGTTTTGTTTTTTAGATCAAAGAGAACATTTTCTACATGATCTTTCTTAAAAATCAGGATTTGAGACTGCTGATTAAAAGATTTAATCCCTTTTACTTCGAATATTCTTTAGGAGATTTTCCAAAACGATCTTTAAATGCTTTAGAGAAGGTACTTGGGTATTCATACCCATGGTTGTAGGCCACTTCTGCAATTGAAATAAAAGCCCCATTTTCCAATTTTCTTCGGGCAGATTGGAGCTGGACTTCTTTAATAAATTTAGCAGTAGAAAATCCAGTAATACTTTTAATTTTCCTATTCAATTGGCGCTGACTTATGAAAATAGAGTTTGCTAAAACTTGTGTATCTATTTTGTTTTTACCTAATGAATCTTCTACAAATTTCTTTAAGCCTTCTATCCATTCCTTATGGTTATGATCCAGAGGTACTTCAGGTATTTCCTTTGTAATAGGCTCAGAATTCTTTTGACTCAAGGATTCAACTTCTAATACAGGATTTTCTTGCTGTTGCCACAATTTTCTTTGATGGTAATTATACAGGATGTTCTGAACCCTAGTTAATAATTCCGGAACTGAAAATGGTTTTGTTAAATAATCATCAACTCCAAAAGTCAAGGCCTGCAATTTGTCACGTTCAGCTGCTAATGCAGTGAGCATTATTACTGGAATTTGGTACCACTCCGGATGATTTTTAACTTCTTTGAGCAAGCTCAAACCATCCATTTGGGGCATCATGACATCTGAAACAATAAGGTCGATATTTGTTCCCTGCTCTTTCAAAACATCTAAACCTTCAGTTCCATTTTTAGTTAATATTATTTTTTTGTATTTATTTTGTAATAGTTGGAAAATGAAATTTCGCATATCCAAATTATCTTCCACTATTAAAATGGTAAAGTCTGTTCCAATGGTATCTATGTCTTCTTGTTTTCCATTTTCTTCGTAAATAAAGGGTAAGGACCTCTCTACACTCACTTCCTTTTTAGGGAATTTAAAAAAGAATTTGGACCCTACACCAAGAGTACTTTCAGCATTAACTTTTCCATCCATCAATTTAGCATACTCTGATACCAAAGATAGCCCAATGCCAGTGCCTCCAAAACGTTTTTGATCTACTTGTTTTGACTGATAAAAACGCTCAAAAATATGCGGAAGATCCCTTGGGTGAATACCATTCCCCGTATCAGAAACTGTGATTTGCAAATCGTTGGTCGATTCCGAAACAGAGAGTGTAATTTTACCTTTTTTTGGTGTGAATTTTATAGCATTACTTAAAAAATTATTGCATACTTTTTCCAACTTTTTTCTGTCTAATAAGACATGGAGACCATCCTTTATATTTAAAATTAATTCATAATCCAAATCTTTGCTTTGAAATTGAGGCTCAAAAACAAAAAACAGGTATTCAAAAAATTGATGGATTGATGTATGCTCTTCTTGTAATTCTAATTTGTTGGCGTCAAGCTTAGAGAGGTCTAGTATTTCCTCAATAAGTGCCATTAGGCTTTTACTATTTCGTTGCATAACGAATAGTTGTTTCTTTAGAACTTCAGGCTTCCATTCTTTTGTATGCTCTAAAATGTATGATAAAGGGCCTAATATTAAAGTCAATGGAGTTCGCAGTTCATGGGAGATATTTGCGAAGAAATTAGATTTGACTTTATCAAGTTCTTTTAACTCCTGTGCTTGCAATCTGATTTCTTCTGTTCGCTCATTTACAATTTCTTCTAGTTCCTGTTGTCGTTCCATTAAGATTCTTGTATTCCTTTTAAGTAAATAGAATACAAAACCTATAAGTAAAGCTATGAGAGAAAAAACAAACCACCATCGCAAATAAAATGGTTTGGTAACTTTTATATTGATAGGATGAGGATACTCTATCCATGTGCTACTGCCTGAAGTTTTTCCTCTTAGTAGTAATTGGTATTTTCCATATGGCAATCCACTCAATCTTACTTCTCCATCCTTTTGAAAAGTCCATTCATCCTTATAGCCAGACAACTTGAAGGAATATTGATTACCATCTTTCTTTTTGTAGTTGAGTAATGCGAAACTAATTACTGCAGCCTTATCCTCAGGTTTTATTGTCAGGCTGTGATTGTCAAGAACTGATTTTGTGATATTGAATGAGTGATCCGTCTTTTGATTAATTCTATTTGCGGAGGAGATTATAAGTGGAATAGATACTTCTTCATGATTGAAATCTTTAGGATGGAATTCAATCATACCATTTTTAGTACCAAAGTATAGATTCCCTTCTTTGTCTTGATGATGAGAAATCGTCGAGAATTCATTATGAGGCAAACCATCTTCTTTTAAGTAAATGGATACTTGTTCTGAAGTTTTATTAAAACAATTCAGACCATAATTACTTGGCAGCCATAAGTTACCAAAATCATCTTCATAAACGGCATGTATTACATCATTTGACAGGCCTGTATTTTTACTAGTTAGTTGCTTGTTTTCTCCTGTGTTAGGATTCCAGCGGATCAGACCTTGCCCTTTGGAAGCCAACCAAAAAACGCCCTCTTTGTCTTCGTGTATATGTTCAATATCATTCGTGGGTAGGTAAAAGCTTCCTTTCCTAGTTTTACTATAGTGCCCCAATATTTTTTCCTGAGATAAATCTAATAAGTACAGACCAGACGAAGTAGCAAGCCAAGTCCCTTTTTTGTTTGTGTAAAAAAAATAAATAGAGCTTTTTTCTAATTTTTGAAATGCTCCGTAATCAGAAAAAGGGATCAATTCTTTTCGTGATTTATCTAATTTAAACAAACCCTCTCCTGCACCTGCCCAAATTGTTCCATCTGGAGCTTTATAGGGTCGCCATATTAAGCCAGAACCCAAATAAATATGTTCTTGCGTTTTTAAGTTATAAAAAGACAAACCTGAATGTTCTTCCCCTACCCAAAGTTTTTGATCATCATACAAAACACCTAAACTTCCCTCATTAAATTTTCGCTTAATATGAAATGGCTTAGAACTAGAATTCGGCTTTTCAGAATGTCTAGAAAATAGACCTAGGAGTCCTCCAGCATAAATTGTTCCTTTGGAATTACTGTCAATTCCACGAACAGGTCGGTATAATTCTCCATCTATTGGTTCATGCAAACTCTTCTTGAAGTTATTAGGAAGAAAGCTCAATTTTCGGACATTACTATCACCAGCTAACCATAAATTTCCATCTTTATCAATAAATCTTTTTTCCGAGAGTATTTGTTTTTTTTCAAATGGGATACGTTGTTCATGAATTAAACTATCAAAAGCGGGATAGTATTTGTCTATGTGAGTAGGATAGAATTTAAGTATGTTTTCTTTAGATAACAGGGGGTATTGTTCCTTTAAATACAGAATTTTCGTTTTGGCTAACAATTCACCATCCTTATATATAGAAACTGGTATGGGATTAGGATAATGATTGGGATCATCAAAATGAATATACCAAAAATATAGGTGCTGACCTTCAATTTTAAAATACACTGCATGTTCTGCTAATTTTGATTCAGGCCTATATTTGAGGATTTTACCAGAACGCTTTAATATAAAAAAATCAAGCGGAAGGCCAGATTCTTTTTTTTCTTTAGGAGCTGCGAATAGGTAAGATTCTTTATCCAGCTTTAGTGTACCCATAGGATAAGGCGGTATGAGAAATGGGTCTTCGTTTCTAAGTGTAAATCCTCTTTCTATTTTATCATCACTCACCTCGTAAAACTGAATAATATCATTTTCTTGATGCTCTTTTAAGAGGAATGTTCCTTTGAAATTTTGATTAAGAGTTGTTAGCTTTGGGTCAAAGGGGCATGCTTCGCCAGTATATTCTTCAATACTATATACCTTATTTTCTAAAGGATCAAGAATAGAATAACAATAATCCAGTCTTGCAAAATCACCAGCCATAATCCAAAGATTGCCCTTTCCATCTTCGGTTATATCTTGAATATAGTCATGGCATAGTCCGCTTTCTACGTTTGTATAGCTGTTGACAACACTTCCATCATAACTATTGAGACCATAAGCTGTAGCAATCCAGATGATTCCTCTAGAGTCTTGAAAGAACGTGGTTACATTGGTGTTAGACAAACCGTCCTTCACTGTAAAATCTTGGAAATGGGCAATTTCTTGCTGCGCGTACAAAGAATGGGGGATGTATAGCAGGTATATTACAAATAGTAATATATGGAATTTGATTCCCATTGTAGAATTGCATTTATTCATTTGATAGCGTCAAAAATACAATTTCTTGTCTTTTCAAGAAAATAAAAAATGACAAACTTTAAATTTCCGTGTTCAAAAAAAATGTCCGTTTTTCACAAAAAAATGTCCATTCCTAATGAAAAATGTCCGTTTTTAACTTGAAAATAATTGATGAAAAAATTTCAATGTCCATTTTCATCTAGCAAATGTCTTATGATGAAGCTGTAGCTAAAGCCAAATCTTTAGGAAATGGATGGGAACTGCCATCATTAGAACTTCTTAAAACAATACAGCGTACTTTATATAAAAAGAGTAAACTTGAATTTTCAGATGCTTATTACTGGTCTTCATTAAATAGTAGTCAGGGGTTCTCTAAGTACGTTCGTTTTAGTGATGGATATTCTAACGATGGTCCTGTGACGAACAAGTTTAATATTTGTGTTGTAAGAAATTTCTAGAGCTTTCTCAAGCCTACAAAACAGCCCTGGCCTTAACTACAAAAATAGCTATGGCCAGGGCTCTTCAAATCCAAACGGATTCCCCACCCAAACAGCCTCTTAAAAACCAAATAATTATTATGAAAACTCTAATTTCTGGTATTGGTACCATATTGCTATAGAGTATACATGTGCTGTCTCATGGCTGCATTGAAATGTACTTTTTGTTAGCTTCTCGTTTTTTTGATCAAGACCATATTTAAGATAATCTGCTTGATCTTCTGAGACTAATTTAATCTGGGATCCATCAAATTCTGTTTGATCTTGTTCATTATACAAAGTGTAGCCCTCCCATCCGCTAAGCGGTTCCTTCACTTGAAAGTCCACTGGACTTTCACTCTCTGAGACCGTTCACTCATTCTTTAGGAAAGTCTTTGGTATACTCTAATATCTTCAATATCAATTGATATACCTCCTTGAAGACCGGTAAGTCATAATATAATGCCATATTAAAAAAAAAATCGACCGTTGCGCGGATAAATAGTTTAATTGATAAACCTGCCGGCAGGCAGGTAGTTAAAAAGCCCGAGCGGCACGGACATGCCTGCTGCCGCCCTTAAAGTCGCTGTCCTGAAAGCCATCACTGAAGTCCTGGCCCCACGCACTGTTCGCGCTGTGGAGCTCCGTAGAACTCCAGTAGAAAGCAACAGCAAACCCGCCATGTCCATTCGCATGTAAGTTGGTGTACATTAAATTTAATTCATCTCTCGATGGTAAAAACCAATCAACTTTATCATTAAGCATCAATTCATCACATAACCTTGCAGCAATACCAATTGTAGTACAACCATTTAGTATATCAATAGTGTTTTGAGCTCCAGTTCCTAAAGCGGTTCCATCTGCTCCATTGATTTCTGTACCAAAACACCCCCATTCTGTATTCTCACTTTGATTTACGGTGGCTGCTACCATTCCTGTACCAGTATCTGTGTTGAGGTAAAATATCAAACCGCCTTCGTACATCTTACCGTAAAGATTGTCTAGCGAGATTCCTCCGTCAAATAAGGCTTTAGGACTTTGTCCGTCATTTAATAAGGATTGTACTTGTGTTGGGTCGAAGCTTTCACAAAACTCTCCTATATAACCATCTGGGCAATCACAGATACCTTCTATACAGCTACCGTTGTTTTCGCACGTAATTCCAAAACATAAGTCTTGAATCTCACAACTCGTTCCAGAAAATCCATCAGGACAATCACAGGTACCATCTACACAAACACCATCATTTTGACATGTCACGCTCGCACAAGGATCTAATAGCTCTTCTGCTTTATCGCAAGACTCTGTCAACACAACTAGTGTAAAAAAACTCAGTAATAAAGTCAATAATTTAATCTTTTTCATCTTTTTGTTTTTATTTATTAACGCCTATCTTTTTTGGATGTAGGCAATCTCCTTTTTTAGATTGTTAATTTAAATTGTTAATTCTTTTTTTGATTTAAAGAATTCAATTCCATCGGCAACATCGTAAGTGGACTCTATGCATTTAACATCTTCCATATTTTGCTTGCGTCGCTTCACCAATCGCAACTTACCATCTTTGCGTTAACAGATATCTATGACGCTTCCTCAAGCTCCACCTGAATGAAGGATATCAGTTGATACACTTCTTTAAATACCAGTAAATCATAGTATTAAACATATCTCAAAAAAATCGTCCCGACTACCGTCGGGTAAATGGTTAAATTGATAAACCTGCCTGCCGGCAGGCAGGTAGTTAAAAAGCCCGAGCGGCACGGACAAGAACGTTGAAGTCCTTATTGACGTTGAACTGATCGCCAGCATTGAAGTGCTGGACCCACGCACTGCTGACGTCGAGCTCCGTAGAACTCCAGTAGAAATCAACAGCAAACCCGCCAGTACCGTTTTGATGTAAGTTAGTGTACATTAAATTTAGTTCGCCACGACATGGTAAAAACCATTCTGCTCCAATATCTCGACATAACCTTGCAGCGATTCCATCATTTGGATTACAGCCATCTAATATGGCAGTAGTATTCGCCGCACCATCACCAATTAAAGCTCCTGCTTCTGTTTCTGGATTTGGTACAGGAAACATTGTAGCGTTTGCTAATCCCGATATATCTGTCCCAGAACATCCCCATCCTGCTCCTGTACTTTGATCTTCAGTGGCTGCTACCATTCCTGTGCCATCAGTTGTGTTCAAATAAAAGATAAGACCGCCATTATACATCTTGCCGTACAGGCTGTCTATCGGAACTCCACCGCTTACTAAGTCTATTGGGGTATGATTAGCTAATAAGGCTTGTACTTGCGTAGAGTCGAAGTTTTCACAACTACTTCCTATATAACCATCTGGGCAATCACAGATACCTTCTATACAGCTACCGTTGTTTTCGCACGTAATTCCAAAACATAAGTCTTGAATTTCACAACTCGTTCCAGAAAACCCATCAGGACAATCACAGGTACCATCTACACAAACACCATCATTTTGACAAGTCACGCTCGCACAAGGATCTAATAGCTCTTCTGCTTTATCGCAAGACTCTGTCAATACAACTAGTGTAAAAAGGCTTGATAATAAAGTCAATAGTTTAATCTTTTTCATCTTTTTGTTTTTATTTATTAACGCCTATCTTTTTTGGACTTAGGCAATCTCCTTTTTTATAATGTTAATTTAAATTGTTAATTCTTTTTTTGATTTAAAGTATTCTATTCCATCGGAAACATCGTAAGTGGACTCTATGCATTTACCATCTTCCATATTTTGCTTGCGTCGTTTCACCAATCGCAACTTACCATCTTTGTGTTGATAGAGATCTATGACGCTTCCACAAGCTCCACCTGAATGATGGATCGAAAGTTCTTTGGCTGCAATATCGACTCTTGTTTCACTGTCCAATTGGCTAAATGGTTCTCCAATCAATTCGATTCCAATAGAGTTATAAACTATAAAATTGGTTCTTCCTCTTTGCCCTTTTCCTGGCAGCGCTACAATGGAATCTCTTTTTCCATCAAAATTGATGTCAAAGAAAAACGACTTCATCGACGGATAACCTAATTTGCCATCAGTCAAACTGAATTCCTTAGCATTGATTTCAGTAGATGGACAAAAATATTTTTGGGCATCTTCAAGACTCAAAGACTCCAGTTCTGATAACTTTTCTGTGCGTTTTTCATGTGTGCAATCCACTTCTTTGTTTACTGCTTTTTTAATCAGTTCAGCCATAGGAGGCTGTCCTTCGTAATATCGTGCTTCCTTT
>CALIIW010000192.1 GCA_938018185.1 uncultured Saprospiraceae bacterium | reverse complement strand
TGAAATTATCAGATTATCAGATTTCTCCCTGCTCATGCTTCGCTTCGGGCAAGCCCCACTCATTCTTCGCTTCGGCCAAACATTTTATTAAATTATCAGATTATTGAAATTATCAGATTATCAGATTTCTCCCTGCTCATGCTTCGCTTCGGGCAAGCCCCACTCATGCTTCGCTTCGGCCAAGCATTTTATTAAATTATCAGATTATCGAATTTATCAGATTATCAGATTTCTCCCTGCTCATTCTTAGCTTCAGGTAAACATTTTATTAAATTATCAGATTATCGAATTTATCAGATTATCAGATTTCTCCCTGCTCATTCTTAGCTTCGGGTAAACAGTTTATTAAATTATCAGATTATTGAAATTATCAGATTATCAGATTTATCTCCTACCTTTATATCCACAAAATCAATCAAAATGTTTGGAGACTTATTAGGAAACATGGAAGAAAAGCAGGCCAAAATGAAGGAGGCCTTGTCATCAATCCAAGTAGAATCAGAAGCTGGGGATGGAGCCATAAAAATCACAGCTAATGCAAATAGAGAGATACTCAATATAGCAATTGATAAAGCCAAAATAGATCTATCTGAAACAGAAGAACTGGAAGATTTACTGGTGGTAACATTAAATAGAGTGTTGACATCTGCGGCTGAAAAAGAGGCTGAAGAAGGGCAAAAACTTATGAAGGATATGATACCTCCAGGATTAGGCGGAATATCAGACCTATTTAAGTAAAAATACCATACTTTTGCAGGCTAATAATCGTTTAATATATTATTCACTAGCATATTATCACCAGTAGAGATGGTCAAGTATATTTTAAGTTGCCTTTTTTGTATAGCCTTTTTAACTAATACGTCCAGCCAAATTACAAGAGGCTTGGTAGGCTATTATTCTTTTGACAACTGTGATGGAAATGATGACAGTGGAAATGGTGTAGATGGGATATTGCTAAACAACCCTTCCTGTGATTGTGGTGTAAAAGGTGATGCGCTTCTATTTGATGGAATTGATGATGCGGTTATCATACCTGGAAGTAGCAGCTATATGAATACTAGAGATTTTTCAATCAGTCTATATTTTAAATCTACTGGTACAATTTTACAAGATCTCATTAGTAGAAAAGAGTTTTGTAATAACGAGAATGCATTCTCTATGCAAGTGAATCCCTTAGGGAATAAACTTACGACTACCATTGCTCAAAACAACTCTAAAGAACTCAATTTCATAAATGATTTGTCTCCAGCAGTATGTTGGCATCATGTGGTTTTTGTAAGAGAAGGCAACTTCCAATCCATATGGATGAACGGAAAGAAAGTTCAAGAAGAAAATTCTGTTACACGTATTAATCTTGAAAATGATAACATAGAGCTTGAATTGTCAGGCGGCCCATGTCTTGGATTATCTGATGCACCGTTTAGGGGTTTTGTGGACGAACTTAGAATATACAACCGGGCGCTTGATCCTGCAGATATTCAAGAGTTGTACTTTAGTCCAGACAAAATAATAACCCAAGATACCTTGGTATTTTTAGGAACTTCTTTAGACGTAATCACAAATTCAAATTGTTCGTTTTCGTATTCTTGGAGTCCTCCTGATGGAATTGCTGACTTAACTGCAGAAAACCCTACAATCACCCCAACAGAAACTACTGTTTATACTGCCTTTTTTAATCAAGGAGATTGTATCGCATCGGATTCAATAAGAGTAGCAGTAGTTGATCCTAGTGAGTTAGATTGTAAAAATATATTTGTGGCAAATGCTTTTACACCGAATTTTGATGGCAATAATGACAACTTTAGCGTAAGTAACCCTTATGCAGTGACCGATTTCATTTCTTTTGAGGTCTATGATAGATGGGGAGGTCAAATGTTTTACTCTACCGACATATTTGCAAGCTGGGATGGTACCTTTGCTGGTAAAGAAGTCAATCCAGGGGTATTTCTTTATAGGGTTCGATTCCGTTGTGATGGTGTTGAAGAAACAAAAACAGGCTCCGTAACCCTAATAAGATAGGCAAATAGCTTAAATATTTTGTTAATCAAGGTTTCCTTAAGAATCTTTCCATTATTTTTGCGTCTAATTGATGAGTTAATCATTAAATTAAACTGACATGAGAAAATTTATTCCTTTTTCTATCCTCTTGAGTATGGCGCTTTTGCTCTTATCATGTCAAAATGATAGTGAGACAAAACAAGCGGCAAAAAGTTTAAGTCTAGACTCAGACCCTAAGGCTATAACGATTTCAAATCCTTCTGAAGAAGAATTACCCGCAGATGGAAATACCTTAGAACTTGTTGACGAAGAAGGAAATCCTGAAGCATTAGGAGAGCCAGAATTGATAGAATTCTATGTAGAAGAAAAGAAAAAGGAGGAGAAAGCTAAAAAAGAGGCTGCAAAAACCGATAAGAAGGCAAAAGGCGCAGAGAAAGCAGAAGAATCAAAAGTAGCTGTAAATACAAAGCCTGCTGAAAAGAAACCTGTAAAAAAGAAACCTGTTGTCAAAAAAGCAATGGCTAAAATGACCTTTGATGAAACTGTATTCCAATTTGGACGGATCAAGCCAGGTGAAATCATTGAACACAAATTTGAATTCACTAACACTGGCAAAGCCGATTTGCTAGTCAAAGATGCAAAAGTAACTTGTGGATGCACACACCCTTCGTATCCATTCATTCCTATAAAACCAGGAGAGAAAGGTTATATCGGTGTTAGATATGACAGTTCAGGAAAACTAGGATCTCAAAAGCCGCAAATTACTTTAATTACAAACGGCTCTCCATCAACTATAAAAATATACTTAGAAGGCTTAGTAATCGGTGAGATGGCTAAACAATAAAAATCTTTAAGTTCAAAGCATATTAAATCTTGAAAGATTTGATGTTATTTAATCAATTCTTCCTAATTTAGGATTCCGAGTTTAATACTAATTAAATTGGATTAAATAGCATATCTGAAAAAAACGCTTTGATCTATCAAACTTATACTTCCACTATCCAATCAGACGAACAAAATCGCTTCCGTCTAATAGAAGTATTATTCAAAGAAAGGAAACTGAACAAATCATTGCATTTGATCTACCAAAAGCTACAGGAGATCAAAGAGGAGAACAATCCTGAATTACTAATTTATGGCAAATTTTTACTCAGCGCTATTCTACTCAAAAAGTCTGAATATGTAGGAGAGAAAAAACTTTTAGAAGAGTGCAAGAAAATTCTCTATGAAGCATTAGAAATTTGCAAAGACATAAAACACAAACTTTTTGAAGGAGAAGCCTACTTGCTTTTATCAGAAACTTATAAATACTTAGATCAATCTAGAGAAGTAAATAGTTTTTTAAAAAAAGCAACGGAAGTCAGCGAACAGTTATCCAATGAAATCCTTTCCATAAAGTGCAAGACCGTTTCTATTGATTATAATATTCGAATAAACAATTTTGATATCGCTTATGATTTAGCAATGGTCACGCTGTCAGAACTTCTGAACATTGAAGACAATGTGAGAGCAGAGTTTGAAGCCAATGTATATTTATCCTTGGTAAGGATATTTATAAAAAAGCAAGATTATAAAAAATCTGAAGAATACAACGAAGCTGTTTTAAATTATGCCATAAGTTTTCAAGATCTGGAAAAAGAACTTATGGCTTTGAATAATATGGCCATTATCTACTCCCTGCAATTTGATTATCGTCGAGCAGTGGAATCCCTTTTGGATGCTTTAGAACGATCAGAAGAAATAAACTTTAAAGCCCAGGTGGCTAGATGTCAAATAAATCTTGGTTCTATTTATGCGCAATTGTTCAACCATCAAGAAGCAATCAAAAAGTACGAAAATGTATTAAGCAGATTTGACGAATTGCTTGAGAAAAGTACCAAGGTCGTTTTATTTAATAATTTAGGAAACATACATTATCAGCAGGACGAAGTTGATCTTGCATTAGAAAGTTATCAAAAGGCTTACGACCTAGCTTCAGAAACCGCCTATCTAGAAATGATACCTCATAGCTTGGCGCAGATGGCAAAATGCAACCTCTCTAAAAATGATTTTGTACAAGCTTCCTATAATACTGATGAGGCGGAACAATTATTTAATGAAAAACCTCAGTTAAGTGGCTGGCCGATACACTTAATAAATGAAGGGGTGATTCTGGAGCACAATGCAGCTCATGAAGAAGCCATTACAAAAATAAAAAAAGGTCTTTCTGCAGCAATAAATCGAAAAGATCCTATCACTGAAATTCATGCCTTATCTACCCTTTCTGATTTATTTCGAAAACAAGGCAAATTAGAAGACGCATTGGAATATCTAAACCAGTATGTAGAGAGTTCTAGAAATTATGATCTCAATAAACAAGGACTACAAATATTGGATATGGAAATATCCTATGCCTTAAAAGACAAACAAAAAACTATTGAACAGCTAATAAAAGACAATGAATATAAAGCCCTATTGCTAAAACAAAGTGAAAAAATAGCGGATCAAAATGAAATGTTGAAAGAAGTAAATGAGGAGCTCAGGCAATATGCTTATATCACTTCTCATGACTTAAAAGAACCTTTGAGAATGATAAAAAGCTTTTCACAATTGGTTCTTGAGAAGTATCATCCTCAACTGGACGAAGAAGGCAAAGAGTATCTCGGCTACATTAAAGAAGGATCCTTGAGAATGGATCAATTACTCACTGATCTATTAAAATATACTCGACTAGGTAGTCAAGAAGTTGAAATTGAAAAAGTTGACTTGAATGAGGTAGTCGATATTGTAAAACTATACTTGAAAGATGCTATAGAAAAAAGCGATTGCAAAATAGAAATCAGAAAACTTCCTATTGTTAAAAGTAATCAAAGCTTATTAATCCAACTATTCCAAAATCTAATTTTGAATGCAATAAAATTTCATAAAGAAAATTCTAATCCTGAAATATTAATTGATTATTCAGAAGATGAATTTTCTTACCAAGTATGTGTGAAAGATAATGGCATCGGTATACCAGAGGATCAAAAAGATAGAATTTTTATTATTTTCCAACAACTACATGCCAAAAGTGCCTTTCAAGGAACAGGTATTGGATTGGCTATTTGCAAGAAGATCAGTAAAAAATTAGGTGGGGAGATTTGGTTAGAATCCGATGGAAAGACTGGATCAAGTTTTTTCTTCTCTATTCCAAAGCATGTTTATTAAAACCAGGGCGTAAACCAAAGGTTGTAGAAAAACCTTTACCACAAATAAGAAGGGGCTGTTTTAAAAGTAAATATTAAGTCTTAAATCCAAAATTATATTTTGTTCATTCTTTTATTTCAACTCATTCCCGTTTCTCTTAAAAGAGAAAAGCCAATTGTCAAAATATAATTTTGAACATTCGTTAAAAAATCAACTTATGAAACAGCCTCTTCTTATTTTAGACTTAAGATATTCTTATCGCATAATGGTTATATCTCCTCTATACAAGAGCACAGTACCATCAATGAATACAATTTCTGCTAGATAATAATAAACCCCTGAGGAAGCTCGTTTGCCTCTTAATTTTCCATCCCATCCAAATTGAAATTCTGAGCCACCAGGTAAAAACATCTCATTATAGTAAACCAATTCACCCCAGCGATCAAATATGTGAAAGGTATTGACATTGCTTACGCCAACCCCAGTGAAAGGGGAAAAATAATCATTTATCCCATCACCATTAGGCGTGAAAACATTTGGGAAAAACACATTTCGATCCTTGTCTACATCGACATAAACTTCATCAAAGTTGGTACAACCATTTTCATCCACAACAAGAACATTAAAAGTAGTGGAGTTTAATATGGTTGCTGTAGGTGTTTGACAATTATTACAAGAAAGCAAACTTGTATCACCAGGTGTCCAAATAATACTATCTATAGTTAGAGAAGATTGTATTTGTACAAGTAATTGGATGTCTTGTCCAAGGTTAACTTCAAGATCGTCTCCCGCGTTTACAAAAATCTCGCTAGGCTCCGTTATATTAATTTCTTCTTGTATAGAACAACCATTTCCGTCAAAAATAGAAAGCGTGTATTCCCCAGCAAAAACTGGAATTGCTTGGTTCGGTCCAACCGGAACTGCTTGACCTGCATTTACTGTAAAAGTATAAGGCATTCCAGTTCCTCCATTTGCCGCAGCCACCGAAATAGAAGTTTGCTGGCCGTAACAATTTGGCTGAGCAGGTTCAGGGATTACCGCAGTGATTGGTGGCGGCGTTATTAATGAGTCCGTAGCAGTAGAGGTACATCCGTTTTGATCTGTTATTGTAACGGTATAGGTTCCTGGTCCCAAACCAGTATTAGTTGCTAAGGTATCGTTGCTACCAGTGCTCCATTGGTAAGAAACATTTCCAGAGCCTCCAGTATAAGCAACCACTAGTACGCCATTTTCTAAACCTGCACAAGTAATCTCTTGTTTTGATATAGGATCTATGTTAGATTCTAAAAGATCTGGTTCGGAAATTTCAACTATTAATGGCTGAATACAATCATTGGCATCTTGAATCAAGACGTTATAAATACCTGCAGATAAATCATCAACAGTCGCTGTATTATCCATCGTATTCCATGTGTAAGTATAGCCTCCTACACCACCTGTTGGTACAACAGTTATTTCACCGTCAGCCGCACCAAAGCAAGTGACATTATTAATTGTTGTAAGATCTTGGTCAACACCCAAAACAGGAGGAGCATCAATGAATACAGAATCTTCTCTAAAGCAAGTCCCAGAAGTCACTCCCACTGTTTGCCAGCCTTGCATTAATTGACAGGCAGTAGAAGTACTAACGTCTAAAGAACTTTCATTTGATTCCCATCTATAAGTGTAAACACTTTCTGGTCCATTTATAGCGGTAGCGGTAGCTTTGCCATCAAAAGGTGGTTGCCCATTGCAGCTCACATCCGTTACATCTGAAAAAGTTATTTCAATTTCTGGTGGATCTACTAAAATAAAATCAGTTGTGATTGGACCACAACCATTAGCATCTGTCACTGATATAGTATAGGTCCCAGCCACATAGCCATCATAGACTTGTCCATTGGGTCCTGTTGTTGTATTACCATCAAAGGTATAGGTGTAATCTGCAGTCCCTCCTATCAACTGAACAATAATTCTTCCATCTGGGTAACCTGCACAAGATGGTTGAATCAATTGTGTATTTACCAAATCAAAATCAAATGCAGCTGGCATAAATAATGTAACGGAAGAAGTTGTACTACATCCATCAGTATCTGTAACAGTAACATTATAAGTTCCTCCACCAAGGCCAGTAATAGGATTGCCTGAATAAGTCGTTCCAGAAAATACTTCTTCCCAATCATAGGATGCTATTGGCGTGGCACCTGTTTGTATCAATATCTCAATTTCACCATCTAAGGCATTTGCGCAAGAGACGCTTAATGAATCGTATCCTAAAACAACAGGCACGGTACCATCAGTGATGGTCACCTGATTTGTATAGGTATTTGAAGGTGTATTACTATCTGTTATTTCGATGCAATAATCCCCTGCAGGAAGATTATTTATATTAGCAGTTCCTGTGGTAGTTTGGGGGCCATAAACTCCGGCTCCTGTAGTACAATTAGCAGCAAAAACTTCATAAAATGGTGTTCCTCCTGAAATATCTAGAATTATTGAACCTTGTGTAGCCCCATTACAGGAAGCATTTATCGGTGTTACATCAACAACAAGTTCCGTATTATTATTTTGCTTTATGCATACCTCCCCATTGTTAAATTGTACATCTGGAACGAAAAAAGCTCCGGTCGTTGTTTCAACTTGGATCTGAGCACCTTGAGCACCTCCAGCCTGTAGAACAAATTCTAATGGTGAACAATCTCCTAAGTTTCCTATTGCCGTAAAACATAAGGAATATAAAACGGCATCATTGCCTATTGATAATGGAATTCCTAGTAAAGATCCCCAAGCTACGGTTATAATCGGCTCTCCAGTAACTGGCAATTCGGCGCCAAAATCAAATACTTTAAAAACATCCGTTGTTCCAAAATCAAACTGCAAAATGGAAGGATCATATTGAACGCCATATTGAAATCCTAAAACGTCTTGAAAGCCATCTGCTCTAACATCAATGCAAACCTGTTCTCCTGGCTCGACACAGGTCATTGCAGGAAAAGAAAAAATAAATGGCGGCCCCACAACAGATTTCTCATTTGCGGCATCAATAAATGATTCCTTAGCTTGAGTAGTATATGCCATATTCATTAAGAATAGACAAAAAACTATTGAGAAACTAAGTTGAGATATTTTCATAATTTATTGGTTTGAATGCTTGGATTACATTGACTTTATTTCAAATTCAATTAGCATTTTAATGGACTATCCTAAAAAAACGACTAATACCTTATAAATATTGCTACTATTACCCAGTAAACACTGGATTTTCAACTCATAAAAATAGCTAATAAAAGGCAATAAACAAGCAGTAATACTACTTATACTTTGCAATTGTCAAAATTTATTTAGGAATGATTCACTTGGTAGCTAGGCAAAAATCACCTGCATCGTCAGGGTTATGGTGAATATTTTCTAGGCAACAACCGATTAATTATTCCGAAATATCTGCGACAATAGTAAAGTCTAAATGGTTTTCTTATTACAATTAATTACTTTAATTGTTACTTGTCAATAGTTATAAATGAGAAAAGAATCTAAAGTGCTGCTTATTAGTTTAAAAAATATTGAAACGCACTGAAAACAATACAAGTAAAAGCATAAATAATATATAGTTACTTGAATTAATATGATAGACTTTTGTCACATACAATAATTATAGATCACACTATCATTTTAACAACTGAATCCACTTAGAGATTGTCACATAAAACTTAAACCATTGAAAATCAACTTTTGATACTTGTGTTTTTGAATTCTTTACCTCGTTTTAGAGATAATGTCCGAAAAAAAAGCTAAACCTCGCTTACAGCTTAAATTAAATTTTGAATGCATACCCAACGAAATCTGAACAACCTGCTCTTGAGGCTATCTTTAACTTATCAATTGCTAATTTTTATTATCATACCATTGTCAACTCGAATTTGATCTTTTAAAATTTGATATACATAAATCCCATTCTTATATTCAGTCAAATCCATAGTCGGATCATCACGTGAAATTATTTTTGACTTTAAAAAAACACCCTCTTTTGAGAAAAGCTTGAATTGATAATCCCCATTAATTGAAAAAGAAAATGTTATCAAATCTTCTGTTGGGTTTGGGCCAAAATCAAAAGTATACTTTGTTTCACTACCAACCTCAGGTCGACCCATTATTTCATTTTCAAAAAGCAAAAAAGTGGAAGTCGGCTGATCATAATTATATCCGCAACAATTTAGATTTCCTGATATCAAAATTTCTTCAGATTTTGAGAGAATTATTTTTGTTAGAAATTTAAACCCAGTTTGAACGATTAATCTACTGGAAATAGAATCTCCATCAAGACTAAAATTAACTAACCTTGCTTCATTCATACTTTCATCGACATCTCTAATGGAGCCAATAAATAAATCGTTATCACGAATAAGAAAATTAGTACTCTCATCTGAATTGTATGATTTACTATTTATGACATCTAAAGATTCAGTAAATTCAAACCACTTAATTTTTCTGGAATTTCTATCTTGACAAAAAGAGCAATAATTAGAATTTAATTTGTAAACTTCTTTGTCTAAGGTAAAACAATTCACTCCATCGTTTGCATTGGATTGTTCTGAAACAATATTCAAGTTGTCATCAAAAGTCTTGGAGCTTAATTCAGCGTTACCCTCATTGTAGAAAATTTTAAATTCATTTTCATCAACTACCAATATTCTTGCTTTGTAGAATGTTATCCCATCGAATATTTTTTCATTAAGCACCTCTCCTTCATGCGAGAGAAGTAAAACTCTGCCTTCATTTGTAAGAGGCAATGTACCTGGAGGTCTAGCATAATGTCCAACCACAACTAGGGTCTCGGAGTCAAGTCGCTTAATGTTACGCAAATGAAAAGCGCATTCATTTGGAATATTAAGTTGATCGATCAATTCTCCTTGAGCGTCAAAATTAAAAAAGGTTAGCATTTCAGGACCATATGAATTCGCCAAACTACCATTGCATCCAATGGAAAGATTTGCTGATGTCAATAAGCTAAATGAACCATCGTTCTTTTCTATCAAGAATGATTTTGAGAATCTCACATATGTTTCTGGAAGTTTGGTTTCCCATATTAAAGTGCCTTCACTATTAACTTTCAATATCTTACCACCATATTGACAAGGATCAATAAAAATGCTCCCACCTCCAGAAAAACATTGCTGTTTTGAAAAAATCAATAGATCCGAATTTTCTAATTGAAATATAGCCTCTTGTCTTGAATTCTGATCAATACTGTTGTAGATATTATTGATTTGTCCGAATAAAAAAGAGCAGTTGGTAAAGAATAATGTTATGATGAGAATAGCTTTCATTTTTTGGATCGTTTTGTTAGCACTTCATGCTTACCCACAGCTTCAAAATTAATTTGCTATCTAAATGTAGTAAATTTCTTTCAGAATTAAAACAAACCGTCAATTGAAGCTTTCAGCTTCAATTGAATTTTGATTGCAATGATATCATTTATAGCAAACTGTATTTTAGATGGAATTTTCAACTTAATTCCAAAACCACCTTCCCTTTCAAAACAACCTCCTTCACTTGATGCTGTCCAAAACTATATGGAACATACGCAACCGAAGACATCGGCTTCGTAATAAACAACGAAGCCATCCCGCCCACCTTAATAGAACCATAAAGATGATCCATTTCCAATGCTTTTGCTCCATACAATGTCGCCGCATTAATGGCCTCTGCAGGAAGCATTTTCATCTTGATACAAGCCAAAGAAATGGCCAAGTTCATATTCCCTGACGGAGAAGAACCTGGATTAAAATCCGTTGCCAAGGCTGGTTTTAAGCCAGCATCGATCATCTTACGTGCTGGTGGAAATTCATCGCTCAGGAAAAAAGGAGCAGATGGTAGAAGCGTTGGAATAACCTTTGATTTAGCAAGTAATTCGATTTCTTCGTCAGTCATCACCTCTAAATGATCTACAGATAAGGCCCCTTGTTCAATGGCTAATTCTATGCCTCCCAAAGAGTAAAATTGGTTGGTGTGAATCTTTGCTTTTAAGCCGTACTTCTTTCCAGCTTTTATTATTTCTATTGTTTCTTCAGTTGTGAATGCGACCTTCTCGCAAAATACATCTATGTAGTCTGCAAGCTTCTCTGCCGCAATTTTAGGAAGCATCTCTTTAATGATCAATTTGATATAGCCTGCTCTATCTTCCTTATAATTTAATGGTATCGCATGCGCGCCTAAGAAGGTACTTTTTATTTCGACATCTGAAGTCTCTTTGAGTTCTTTGATGACACGTAATATTTTAAGCTCTGCATCGGTGGTAAGTCCGTATCCAGATTTTATTTCTATCAGGCCAGTACCCATTTGTGCGACATCTCTCAATCGTGTTTTGGCTTGCGCCAAAAGATCCTCATAAGTAGTTTCTCGTAGACGCTTTGCAGAATTTAAGATCCCGCCTCCCCTCCTAGCAATCTCTTGATAGGAAAGTCCTTTGATGCGATCTTCAAATTCCTGCTCTCTTGATCCCGCAAAGACTAAATGTGTATGAGAGTCGCACCATGATGG
>CALIIW010000191.1 GCA_938018185.1 uncultured Saprospiraceae bacterium | reverse complement strand
TGCTCTTTCAATATCAAGGCTTTTCTTTCTGGCCCTGTTGAAATCATAGTCACTGGGACGTTCAGTTTTTGTTCGATAAAGTGAATGTATTTTTTCAATTGACCAGGCATATTCTCAAAAGAAGAGATTCCAGTTAGTGGTGTCTGCCAACCCGGAAAAGCCGTGTACAAAGGTTTGAATCCTTTGATATCATAATCGAAAGGAATCTTTTCTGAAGTTCCTTCATCTGTTTGATATTGTGTTGCTGCTTGGATTTCCTCCATCTTATCCATAACGTCCACCTTAGTAACGACTAGTTGTGTTACGCCATTAATCATCATTGTATATTTTAATTGTGGAATATCAATCCATCCACAACGTCTTGGTCTACCAGTGGTAGCACCAAATTCCATTCCTTCTTTCCGTAAGAATTCGCCCATCTCGTCAAAAAGTTCGGTAGGGAAAGGACCGGAACCTACTCTTGTGCAATAGGCTTTTGTTATTCCAATGACTTCTCCAATTTTATTTGGAGCTATACCAAGACCAGTACATACGCCTGCTGTGATGGTATTAGAAGAAGTTACATATGGATAAGTACCGTATTCTATGTCTAGCATAGAACCTTGCGCACCTTCAGCCAAAACTCGCTTGCCATCATTCAGTGCTTCGTTTATATAGTATTCGCAATTTATTTGCTTCAAAGCTCTAAGTCTTTCAAGAGACTCAAACCACCTTTCTTCTTCTTTCGCTAAATCAAAGTCAATTGCTGGGTACATTTTTAATAAGACTTGATGCTTCTGCTTTAAAGTCTCGTAACGATCTTTAAAATCTGGTGCATTAATATCACCGATTCTCAAACCGTTTCTTCCAGTCTTATCCATATATGTTGGACCAATACCTTTTAGGGTTGAACCAATCTTCAGTTTTCCTTTGAATGATTCAGAAGCGGCATCAAGCTGTCTGTGAGTTGGAAGTATCAGATGGGTCTTTTTTGAAATGAAAAGTCTTTCTTCAAAAGGAACAGAAGCCTCTATTAAGAAATCCAATTCTTTGCACAAAACGATTGGGTCTATAACAACGCCATTTCCAATGATGTTAATGCTGCCTGGTCTAAATATACCTGAGGGAACAGTATGAAGAACATATTTCTTTCCTTCAATTTTTAAGGTATGTCCAGCGTTAGGCCCTCCTTGGAACCTAGCTATAATATCATAATCTTTAGCTAAAAAATCAACGATTTTACCTTTGCCTTCGTCTCCCCATTGTAAACCTAAAAGAACATCAACTTTCATTTTTTGCCGTGTTTTGTTTTAAAAAGTAAAATTACTCATAATTGTAATAAAAGAACCCTTGGAGCTTGCTTATTTTAAAGAAAAACATGAAAAAGCTTCTAATTTTCCTACCCAATTTATAAGTACTCATTTGAAATTTTAAACTATCTTAAAGCAGGCTTTGTTTTTTAAGCAATATATTTAGACATAATTGACTAATATTTCAATAAATTAGATAGAATGGCAGATGTTAACGGAGAAGTGCAGATTATAGACGAGGTTAAATCTATTTTTTCAAAGCATTTAGAAGTACATAACTTGAGGAAAACTCCAGAAAGGTATGCCATCTTGGAGGAAATCTATCGCAGATCTGATCATTTCGATGCGGAGGCCCTCTACATCCATATGAAAAACCAAAACTACAGGGTAAGCCGAGCTACAGTTTACAACACCTTAGAATTATTGGTTGTCTGCGACCTGGTTAAAAAACACCAGTTTGGCAAAAATCTAGCTCAATTTGAAAAAAGCTTTGGTTACAAACAACACGATCATCTTATCTGTAATGACTGCGGAAAAGTCCTAGAATTTTGTGACCCGAGAGTACAGCAGATCAAAACCATGATGGGAGACTTATTGAAGTTTAAAGTCACAAAACATTCCTTAAATCTCTATGGCGATTGTGATGGTGCTTGTGAGAAAACGCAGAAGGCAGCTATTGATTAGGTTTTGAAAAAGTATGTTTCTATCATGAAGCCTTGTGTTTTATTAAGATGTACCGTTTTAAATACGTTGTACCCTTTTAAATAAGAAGCACCGTTTTAATTCTTATTCAAATCAACAATCAACGAACAACCATCAACAACTCCCTAACTATTCAACCTTTCCACAGATCCGATCTCTTCCATATCATTCAAAGCTTTAATCACCATATTCAATTGATCTTTATTAAGGACTACAATTTTTAATTCAGCAACAAAGTAACCTTGGTCTCCACTAATATTCATAGAACGAATATCAATATTGAGGTTTGAAGAAAGCAAATCAGTGATTGCTTTTATGACACCAGGTCCACTATCAATTCCTGTTACTTTTAAGGTGACAGAAAAGTTTTGAAGATTTCCAGTGTCCCAACCTGCACTAACAATCCTGTATCCATAATTCGACAAGATTTGTGTTGCATTCGGACAATTGGTTCGGTGAATTTTTAATCCTTGATTGGTGACAGGATAAGCAAAGACATCATCTCCAGGTAATGGACTACAACAAGTAGCAAATGAATATTTAAAGGTATTTGCTGGCTGACCATCTATGATTAAACTGTTTGCTCCACGGACACCTTTACTCTTTCTTTTTGGAATGGGTGCTTCTACTTCATCCGTAACTGGCGTAGCAATTTCTTTTTGCTTTTCAACCAACTTTCCTCCTTCGACTGTAAAGATTTTATTGATGTCTTGAAGGTTTATATCTTCAACATAAATTGCAAAATAGAGATCTCCTCTTGTTTGCAATTCATAATGCTTGATTAAAATTTCGATATTTTCATCGAAATCAATTTTTAGATTTTTAAATTTTCTCTGCAAAGCTTCTTTGCCTATAGAGCCTTTTTTATTTTTTTCTTCCTTCATGGCAGACCGGATCTTGGCTCTTGCCCTTCC
>CALIIW010000190.1 GCA_938018185.1 uncultured Saprospiraceae bacterium | reverse complement strand
GAAAACTGTCAATGCAATATGTAACCCTTTATTAAAAGTTAGAGTAAAATAGTATAAATAGCAGAAGATAATCAAATCACATGGATGCCGTTAAAAAACTTACACCCAATAAATTTATGACTGAGTTTCTTCTCAGTGAAGATGCTATCATTTTAGACATTAGAACTTCTGAGGAGCTCAATGAAAATGCTGCCATTCCTAATGCCATGCACATTGATTTTTTTGAAAGTGATTTTGAATTAAAATTAAAAGAGATCGATCCTTTAAATCCTATTCTAGTTTATTGTGAATATGGTGAACGATCTAATCGTGCTTGCCAAGTTTTGATTAAAGAAGGTTTTGAAAATGTAGCTTATCTCGAAGGTGGTATAATTGCCTGGGATAGATATTGCGGTATTGACAATAATTTCCATGCGAATTACTTCGAGAATTTTGAAGGCTAGCAGCATATAAGCTCAAATAAGTGAGTCATATAAATTCAAAATAAGATAAATAATATATAAGGCCGTATAAGCTTATCACTGAATTCAGTGATAAATTCTAATTCACCTCCACTTTATACTAATAGTACTCCCTAATTTTGTTTCTTTTGTATAAATTGATCTACCAAAGTCCCCACTTTGGAATGGTATTGTTTAAACCAAATGAAATGAAAAAATTTGCTATTCTCCTAGCCATAGCTATTTGTTCCTCTAGCTTGTTGTCTCAATCTGAACTTGTAAAACTACAAGACAAACTCATTGGGCTAAGCCCTGATACGACCTACCGCAAATTGGATAGAGATCAAGTCCACTCTATTAACGAATTTTGGAAAATTTTTAAAGAAATCAGAAATAAAGAGATAGGCCTTGACAGACTAAAAGGTCGCGCTGCTTTTGGCTTTATCGGAAACTCTGCGGAAGATGCAAACATTTTTAGAATAAATGGAGGCATCAGTTTGAAGAAAGGTTCTTATCCACAAGATTTTGAATTCTCTACCCTACTCAATATAACTGTTGACAACGGCGTGATGGAAGAAAATCTTTCTAATCTTAGAATTTCATATGACCGGTTTATAAAATGCAAGAACCCTTTTCTTGCGGAAGGCTATTCTTTTATTAATAGAAGATCAGATGCCTACCTTGGGGTGAACCAACGTTATGAAATAGGTGCAGGTATCATATTAGCACATTGGGGTAAAAAACTCTTTCCAGCTTCTCAAGCATCATATGACAAATACTGCGAAGAACAAATTTCATTTAAATCTAAAGACAATAAAGTAATTGTTTGCGATGTAAAAAATTGTGTCCCAATAGAAGCGAGGGGCATAACCGAGGCAGATTTTGGCGCTTTGAATAATGCACAAAAAAGAATCACCAATTCAATTATAAAAAATAATTCTCCTTTAAGATTAGGCTTAATGCTTGGATTCTTTTTTGAAGTTGAAAATGTATCTCACGCTGATAGCTTAATGACTCAAAATGGTAGGCAGTTTTTTCAGCATGATTTTTTAACTACTAGTAAATTCAGATGGGAACTCAGACCCACGATCGATTTCAGAGTGTCAGATGCAGCAAGATTCAGAATTCGTCCTTATTTAAAAGGACCTATGCCTTGGGAGTATGAAACTGAAGTGGATGGTAAAATGGAGTTAGATTATCGAGTTGATTTTCCAATCCAATTTGACATCTCTCTAAATGATCAATTCTCCCTATCTGTTCATTATATTTATTTCTATGATAATGCTCCTAGTTCAATTGCGGTTGGAGCCATGGATGCCAATAAAAACCCATTGTACTTAACCGCTAAAACAGCACATCACTTTTACAACTTTAGTGCAAGTTATAGTTTTAAGTAAAACGTAAAGCGATTCGGCTTTGGCGTTTAATATAAAATGAATCTAGTTATTTCACTTTTTCAAAAAGATACATATTCCCATCAGAAGGTGTGGCATCACCATACATGTAATCAGTACAAAATTCGTTAATAAATAAATTGTAGTAATCGTCAGATAAACTCAAAAAATTATAAGTTCCATTTGGTCCAGCACGTTCCTCTATGGTCCAAGAGTAAGTCTCGGTTCTCTTTCCTTGCCCATCTTCAATTTCATATACCAATTCATCTGCTGTTATAGTAATATAGCCACAAGGTTGAGAATAAATAGGTATCCAACCTTCTCCATGACCAATAAGCAGCCATTCTCCTATTAAGTTATTCTCTATCTCACTTTTTGTGCTTAAAGCATTTGCGCTGCATTCATCCATAATCGATCTTTCTGTAGCATCTATAAGTCCGTCTTGATCTGCATCATTTTGAACAAACACGCATTCGATGATTTCTTCAGGAGTAGGCTCACCGTCATCATCACTTTTGCAGGATAAATTTAAGTTGCTTATTATAAGCAATGCCAAAATAAATTTTATAATTTTCATTTAATTTAAATTTTTAATCATTTTTAACAATAAAAAAATACTTGCAATTAATTTTAACATTGTTGATTACTCCGCTATTATTATTTTGAAAGTATTCTGTTTTCCATCTGCAAATAATTTCAAAATGTAAGTCCCTTTTGGCAATCTGCTTAACTCAAATCTTTCATTCAATTTATTATCAAGTATGTTTAACTGCCTAGTTTCAATTTGCTGTCCAAGCAGGTTACTCAAAGAGACATCCAGCTTATCAGCAATGATAGCTTCACCTATTAAAATAAAATTGCCACCGTTTGGATTTGGGAAAATTTCAAACGCCCCATTTAAACTATGATCTTCTGTGGCAACAACAGTAATAATAATAGTTTTGATAATTGTGTTAGTTCCACAATCATTTTCTATGGTAAGTGTTACTATATATTCTCCTGACTCTTCATAAACATGAAAGGTATTTTCAGTATCAGCAGTCCAGGGGCCCTCTCCAAAGTCCCATAGGTAAGTCGCAGCTCCTTTAGATGTGTTAGTAAAGTCTACCAATACAGCTCCGTCAGAATTTTCCATCACATAATCAAAGTCAGCTACAGGGTCTTCATATACATTTATAAAATCGACAATTTCTGTCGTGCTACTTCCTGCTGCATTTGTTGTAGTTAATGTCACTGGATAAGACCCTACCTCATTGTATGAAACAATTGGGTTTTGCATTGTAGAACTGGCTGGTGTACCGCCTGGAAATGACCAGTCCCAAGAACTCACATCTGGAGATGAAAGATCATAAAATTGCACCTCCAAACTGCCACAAGCAGAATTCTTATCAGAAGCAAAATAAGTTTTAGGTTCTATAGAAACAGATACAAATTCTGTGTATTCAAAAAAACCACAATTCGTTTCCACTTCAAGGGTAACTTCATACTCACCGGAATAAAAATAAGTATGCGTCGGTGAAACTTCTGAAGATCTGTTTCCATCTCCAAAAAGCCAAATATAACCTTCTTGATTCTCATCTGAACTTGTAAATGTAACTTGATTTCCATTTACTTGACTTTGTATATTTATATCTGGAGCACCTAGCACTTCCACATAAGATGTTTCAATTCTTACATTAGAATCCGCACCATTAAAAACGGTGAGTGTAACTGGATAGACCCCTGGGTTATCATAGCGAACTTTTGGATTTGCAGTATTTGACGAACTTGGATTTCCGCCAGGAAAAGACCATTGCCATAAATCTACTTGACCACCGGATTGATCAAAGAAATCGATTTCTAAAGGGGCACATCCACTGCTTGTGCTTGAACTGAATGCAGGAAAGGGTGCTCCATTTAAATTTACCATAACTAGGTGATCATCAAAACCACAAGCATTAGTCATTGTCAAAGTTGCAGGATACATTCCAAGGTCATTATAGGTATGCACAGGTTGGACATCATTTGAAGTTTCACCATCACCAAATTCCCAAAAATAAGCATCTGCGGTTAAATCGTCAGGTGTAAAAGTAACTTTTCGATCTTCTACAAAAATTGAAAAACTAGCATCTGGTTCTGTTCCGGCTACTATTATATTTGATTCTGTATAATTGTCTGTTCCATTCTGATTGGTAACATCTAAAGAGACATCAAAAGTACCAGCTGTATTATAAGTAACTGTTGGATTTGTACTTGTTGAACTACTCGGATTCCCTCCAGGAAAACTCCATGACCTAGAGCTAACTCCTCCAATACTTTTATCTTCAAAATGAACAACTAAAGGAAGACAATCGGGTTCAACGGTATATTCAAAAAATGCAGATGGTCCTGTTGAAATTGTTTGACTAAATTCATCTGTCCCACAACCATTATCTACTGTAAGAGTAATGGTATAAGTTCCTCCTTCCGCATATTCATGAATCGGGTTTTGCGAAGTACTGTTATGCCCGTCTCCAAAGTCCCATAAATAATCTGCATTCGTAGAACTAAGATTTTCGAAGATTACTTCCCGTCCAACTTTTTGATGATCAAATTCTGCCGTAGGCTCGTCTTCTTCATGAACTATCATGTCATAAAAAACCGCTTGTCCAGAACCATATTGATTTTTAACAATCAAGGCTACATTATAGGTACCTGGATTGGGATAAGAAACAACAATGGATTGTTCTGTAGAAGTATATGGTATCCCTCCTTCGAAAATCCAAATTCTGTCATCAGTTCCATAAGTACTTTCATCAACAAAGTAAGAACTAAAATACTTACAGTCAGCTGTTTTACTTGCAGTGAATGCAACTATCGGTGCTTCTTGTATATTGAGTGTTTGTGTTTCTGATTCAGAACCACAGGCATTAAAAGCAGTCAATTCTATTTCGTATTCCCCATTCTGAGGAAAAACTTGAGTAGGACTATATGCTTGGGATGAACCATTTCCTCCAAACTGCCAAGTATAGGAATTTGCAAAATTAGAATTATTAATAAACTTAACTTTAGGCAAATTCAATTCCATCTCAAAAGATGGCTCAGGGGATTGTGCAACTTGAACTAAATTTGTTTCAGTGAATGTTTCGGTTCCTTCGGAAGTAGTTACTTCTAAAGTAACATTGAATGTTCCAGAATTATTATAAGTTACAATGGGTTCCAATTCGTTTGAAGTTGCTGGTTCTCCTCCAGGGAATGTCCAGAGAACAGATTCTATATTTGCCTCATTGGCAGTAAAACTAGTAGTTAATGGAGCGCAACCAGAAGTGTTGTTAGCCAATAAAGTCGGTCCAAATGCAATGGTTTCTGAAAGCGTTTTAGTACCACATTCATTAGTCACAGAAAGGCTAAAAGTGTAGGTCCCATCTGCAGGATAGGTATATGATGGGTTGTAACCGGCACTCGTATTTCCATCTCCAAATTCCCATAGTAAATTGCTGCCATTGCTAAAAGTGCTTTGAAAATTAACCGTCCTATCTTGAATATCGTAAGTGTAGGAAAATTTTGGTAAATCTTTTACTAAAACTGCCGCTGTTTCTGTTGCTGAGTGTTCGCCAAAAGCATTAGTAACTAGCAAGCTTGCAGCATATGTTCCTGGGTCATCATAAGTAACAGTAGGATTTTGAGCGGTAGAATTTGCAGGTGTTCCTCCTGGAAATTGCCAAAGCAAATCATCCCCAGTTTCAGAAAACGAACTGTAAGTAACCGTCAATGGGAAGCAACCCTCAGATTGATCTACATCAAAAAGAGCAAGTGGCAAGCTAGGTGCCTCCAGAGATTCACTTAGAAAAATTGGTCTACCAGTTAAGGCTATGTTTTCACCATCTGTTACTGAGGTGTTATCATCCACTGCAAAATCCCATTCCTTTATTATTAATTCATCAATATTAAAAGAAGTAGGAAAACTATAGTTCGCCGCTGCCATCTCCGAAAGGTCAGAAGTTGTTTTTGCCCAAAGGACATAAGTGTAACTACCATTTGGATCTACAAATGCTGCGCCATCTATATTTGCAGGGAGATTCATTGCAGTCGTTTTAGCTTCGTCATAAGTAGTCAGAAACAATTGATCCGAGGCTGTCTTAAAGGCAATGCCTTCCCCATTTATAATTTGCTCAGATGGCTGAATATCCTTTATAGCTTCATATAAGCCCATAGATTGAAATTCATTTGTCGCATCTGCGATTGACTCTTCTTCTGCGATTTTATACATGTGTAGTTGAAGCAGATCAGCAACTTTGGATTTTACTAATGTTTTGATAACATAGTTAATCTGTACATCCTCTCCTCCTAAGGCACCCGCAAAGTCTTTCCTTGGGATATTGCATTCCGTGATGATCCAATGCTTTTCAGGATAAGTATTTCCATCATAACCATACTGATCCAGTACAGATTGGAAATCAGCTTGTGATTTGAGAATACCATTTGCAGCAGCATCTGAATTTCTATCGTAAATAAAACCAGAAATATTTGAATCATAAGACCTCAAGCTTCCATCGAAGTTTGGATAAGAATGAAATCCAACTACATCAAAGTAGGCACCTCCAGTCATAGGGTAATTTGCACTAACAGCTCCTTCTTCGGGATTATCTGTATTTCTTAAGACAGCATCTAAAAAACTAGGAAACCCAATTCCTGAAAAGGTAATAAATGCATCCTCATCCACAGACTTAATTACTTCATAACTAATACGGAGCATTCTTACCATATACTGAACAGGCGCTCGCAATTTGTAATCGCAAGGATCCGGATCATTGTCCCACCAATTACCAGGTTCCCCTGGAGGTAAGAAGCCTTTAATATTGGTAAAATCAAAACCTGGCTCGTTCCATATTTCCCAAAACTTCACATAGTCTTTATACAAAACTGCCGTGTTGTATAAATACAAGGCAAAGTAATTATCATCATTAACTGGCGTTCCATTTTCTCCATTATCCCATATATCTTCATACATACTAGCGAATAATTCCGATTGCTTAGACTGACAATGATTTACCTGATCTCTATGTGCAGTTGATGGAAAACCAACGATCAAGGTATTATCCAAATTACCGATATTTTGATAATGTTCAAAAGTTTCCAATCTAAAGTCATAGCCATAGGTTTCTAAAAAATTTTCTGGCAAAGAAGGTCTTAATGCTTTAACTCCAGCACCAGGAATATTTTCTCTTGGATTTCCAGAAGCTAAATCTGCAAGCATCTCATCTTCCCATTGAAGGCCGTAATACCCTAAGTTACTACCTGGGCGAAAATACCCATCGTATGGTAAAATGGCATCATTTGCTGAAGATGAAATCGGTGGATCATTAGGCTGACTAATGACAACAGAATTTTCAAAAGAGGAAGTCCCACATTCATTTGAGACTGTCAATTCAACATCAAAAGTTCCAGCGTTACTATAAACATGTGTAGGATTGGCTACTGCGCTAGACTGACCATCTCCAAAATCCCAATCGTAATCCAGTGTATTAGAATTAGAAAAGGAAGAAAAAACGACGACCTGACCAGATACTTGAGAGATGAAAGGAGCTGCTGGTGCATTTAAAATTTCTATTTTATCTGTTTGCGAGCCAAGAACATTTCCAATTAAATCTGTAACCTCCAAGCTTATCTCAAAGGTACCAGCAGAATTAAAAGTGACACTTGGGTTTTGATTACCACTAGTAGATGGAGAACCACCTTCAAAGGTCCAGGCATAATTTAGCTCATTATCCATATTGCTAGCCTGAAAATTCACCCCTTCTCCCCTACAAGCTGTGGGAGTAAAACTAAACTCACTTTCTGAAAGAAAGATTGGAGCTGCAGATAAACTTATATTCTGACTGGAAATATTGGATTCATTTTTATTATCTGAAAAATCCCAAGAACGGCTTCTTAAATTTCCTACATTTAGGCTAGAAGGAAAAGAATAACTAGCATCGGCTTGCTCTGACATATCTTCGCTTGTCTTAGCCCAAAGCACATAGGTATAATTATTATTTATATCAAAAAAAGCAGCCCCATTTATTTGATTTCCCAATTGCAATTCATTTGTTCTTGTTTGATCATAAGTTTTTCCAAAAAGTTCATCCGAACAAGTCTTTATCCCTATGCCTCCTTCCGTAAGCTCTTGAGCATATAAATTATTTTGTTTCAAATTTTTATACAAGCCCATATAATAAAACTCATCTCCCGAATTTTCGTCATCCGCTTTCTCTGCCAATTGATAAAAGTGCAATTGCAGTATATTTAACTTTACTGCTTCGACGTAAGATTTTATTAAAAAGTTTCTTTGCACTTCCTCTCCACCTATGTAATCACTTATTTGTTTTCTTGGAAGATTTACTTCTGTTATGGTCCAATGTTTTTCAGGAAAAGTATTGCCATCGTAACCGTAATTATCTAAAACATCTTGTAGATCATTTTTACTTTTAGCAATAGATTCAGAGGCCGCATCCGAATGTCTAGAATAGATAAACGAACTCGTTGCAGGATCCCATACTTTTAGATTGCCATCAAAATGAGGATAAGAATGATAGCCTATTACATCAAAATAAGCACCACCCTTCAATGGATAATCATTATTGGTGGATCCATCATTTGGGTTATCTGTATTCCTAAGTATTGCATCTAGAAAAGAAGGAAATCCGACACCGGAAACAGTTACGTAGGAATCTGGATCGAAGGTATGAATGATCTCATAGCTTATTCGCAACATACGTATGTAATGAAAGATTGGCGCTCTCAATTTATAGTCGCAAGGTTCTGGATTGTTCTCCCACCAATTACCTGCTTCACCAGGGGGAAGAAAACCTTTCGTTCTGGTATAATCGAAACCTGGCTCATTCCATATTTCCCAAAACCTAATATCATCTTTATAATTCTCCACCATTTTATAGAGGTATAAAGCATAGTAATTTTCATCATTAACGGGAGTCCCATTTTCACCATTGTCCCAAATATCTGTATAGAGATTATCAAAAAGGGCAGATTGAATTTCCTCACAATAATAATTTGGATCCTGATGCTCTGCACTAGGGAAGCCGACAACTACGGTGCTCTCTTCTAAACCAACTTGTTTATAATGTTCAAAAGTAGGTTTGAAAAAATCATAGCCAAACTTTTCAAGAAAGGCTTCATGTAAAACAGGCCTTAAAGTTTTGATGCCCAAGCCATTTACATCTTCCGACTCATTCCCAGCTGCGAGATTTGCTAATTCTTCGTTTGTGAAAGGTGGATAATATCCTATGTTACTTGCGGGTCTGAAAGATCTTTGATAAGGCTCTATGACATCATTGGCCGTTTGAGTTACTTGGCAGAATACTTGAAAATAGCCTAAAATTATAAATGGTAGAAGTAATAGTCTTGTCATGGCTTCGATTTGCTTGTTTACTATAAAAAAATTAATATTCAATTTACTTGTTAAAAGCACTTACACTTTTAATCCTTAGTTAGTATGTATGATCAGAGCTAAAAGGAAAGATCACATTAATACTAATGCTTTTGGATTTAAAAACGTTGCAGCAGGTAAAGAAATATTACAATTTTGTATAAATTAACACAAGAGTGTCTAATTTATTAGGCTAATATCGAAATTTTCACACAATTTGGCGATAATTATAGCTGTGCTTATTATCTAGCACTCAATGATACTTCTTCTAAATCAATCTCAAGGGTAATCGCCATATCTCCATAAATTCTCGAGTCCGATATTTTATAACTAAGGATACCAAATTTTTGCCTATGGAACAAATCAAGAGGTATAATTAAATATTCGAAATGCTTATACCCTCCAGCAGAATAAACAAAATGATCATCTCTATTTAGATAATCTTTATCATATAGGTGAACAATAAGAAAATATTTATCATTGGCAGCGTGATCAAAAGATGCCTTAGATAGAAACCTCCCAGAAGATTTATCCATCGAAATATAAGCCTCTTGATTTTTTGAAATATCTATCAATAATTGAATGCGCTCCATAGAAGATTCAAAGCATCCTGGAAAAGAAAGATCATGATAACACTCTTGCTCTAAATCTTGTGTGTTAATAATTCCAATACTACCATAAATTTCAAGCGCATCATTGCCCCATTCATCCTCAAACTCCGTTAATTTTATTTCCGTTGAATTAACCTTAAATTTCCTAACTACCGAATTGTCTATACCATCTGGAAAAGGATACAAGAAATGAACCCATCTCTTATCCATCATAGAAAGATCTGTGTTCCAAGGTGCATCATAATCACAAGAAGTTAATTTATTTTTAATTCTATAATGCATTATAGAATATCTATCATAGGCAGAAGAAATGAGATCAGATCCAGTTTTAGGTTCCAACCAATTGGATTTACATTCTTGCATTTGTGGCTTTGAGTCTGCGCACATTTTGTATACCATTGGTTCATTCCAACAAATACCAGCATTGGGGTTTTGATGTTCATGATTGAGGCCCAATGCATGACCAAATTCATGAAGGACTACAGAGCGAAGAACTAGAAAGTAGTAGTCTGATTCATCTTCCTTTTTCATTTTTTTATACTCATCATAAAGTGGAAGATTCATGGACTGCTTGACATACTTAGCATTTATTCCTAATTGACTAGATGGATTGGCTTCATTGTTGGAATATATATTTATGTCCGCTTTGGTCTCCTCATGCGAAACAAACTCAAATGTAATATTTGCATGCTTCTCCCAAGATTTTGCAATACTAGCTATAAATGCCCGATAGCCTTTATCCTCCTCGACCAGAAATTTGACTTTGATTATTTGTCCATTTCTCCAAAGAATGTTTCTATGAGCAATTAGGGAATGTACTTGAGTCTGTAAAGCAAATACAAAAAATAGGAGTAGACTAACTTTCATCCTTTTACTTATAAATCTAATCATTCACATTTATGAATCAAATAATTTTAATCAAAACTACCAATTACTATTCTTATAATTAAATTAAATTAGGAGCCCTTATATTTAATACACCAAAAATTTAATTAATCTATGAGATATTTGATACAATGTATTGTAATTGTGTATACGATTATTTGTTAATTTGTTGATGATAATCTTAGAAAATTGATAAACAAATACACGAATAAACAAATAATCAATTCTCTAAATTATTGTATTTAAAATATTTTTTACATTTCACCTTCTTAAAATAATTAAATTCCTTTAGCGTTTTCTAAATATATCAACTAATCGGACTAAATTACACAAGACTAAAACATGATAAACAAAGAATATGAAAAACCTAAAAACAAAAACATTTGCTTTGACGATTTTGCTTCTAATATCTTTTACGCTGGAAGCTCAATTTTTGGTTGGAGGTACCATTAGCTACACGGACAGTAAAAACAGTAACGATGACCTGGAGTCCCAAAACAATAATTTTAATTTTTCTCCAGAACTTGGAGTCATACTAAAACCAATGCATGTTTTAGGGTTTAGATATTCCTATACAAAATATAAAACTGTAGATGTCAACGGACTGACAGATAGAACAAGTAACAACTATTCTATTTTCAGTAGGCATAGAAAATCCTTAAATAAGATTTTTAATGTCTTTGGGGAAGCTGCTCTTACTTATAGTAATGCAAATTACTTAAGAAATCCCAATCCAAGCGGAATAATTAGTTCTTCTTACAGTGATGCATATGGTATTTCTTTAGGCCCTGGAATAGAAGCTAAGTTCGCTAAAAAATGGTTATTAATTACTCGCTGGGGTTTACTTTCATACTATCATACAAAAACAACTGTCAATTCTATAGTTTCCAAAAGTAATAGATTTAGTGCATCCTTAAATCCTGCAAGTATTGGAATTGGATTGAATTACTTATTCGATCTAAAAAAATAAGTTCATCACTTCAACATTTTTTAGCTCTAATAATTAATTAAAGCAACTATATGAAAAACCTAACTTTCTTACTTCTTATTTTATTTTTCTTAAGAGCAAATCTGAGTGCTCAACAAAAGTTTTTTATTGGAGGTTCGGCTTCTTTTACCAATGAAAAATTAAATAATGAATTTCAAGAAGTCACGAATTTAGAATATGAGTTAAATCCAAGTATTGGTTTTCACCTCAAAAAAAACTGGATTGTCGGTATTACTTCTTCCCTTTCTTTTGATGAGAATGATAATATTTACGATTTTGGTGATATGAACTTTAGTCCATCTAATTTCAATTTTACTCAAAAAATATATGGCCTAGGGGTTTTTATTCGAAAGCGATATCCACTGATAGAAAACTTTGCTTTATATACACAAGCAAATGCGGCATTCTCAGAAGTAAGAGTCTCTTTGATTAATGGACCTGATATTATCGATAAGGATTTAGCTGCCAAAGAAAAAACTGCCAATCTTCAAATAGGAATCGAATACCGATTTGGTAAACGCTGGATGCTCAATACTAACATTGCTGGTGTCAGTTATTTTAAGAGGATTACCTTTTCAACCTTAATTGATAATGCAGAAACATTTAATATTTACCTGAGACCCAGATTTTGGGGATTTAATTTGAATTATTACTTATGGTGATATTGCTTAATGCACTATATATTTTATTCCCATTGTCCATTAAAAATTTATAAAAAATAGTAGTTACAAACAAAAACAGTTTCTGATACTATTCAATTTCTTTTTATGAAAAAACTAACAACTAAATTAGTTCTACTAGCAGCCCTAATCTCTTTCGGATCACATCTTCAAGCCCAAGTATTAATTGGCACTAAGCTTAGTTATAAAAATAGTGATTTATATAGTGAACAATCAGCTGTCAATACCAAGCAATATTATATCGCTCCTGAAATTGCTTTTAGTATGAAACCAAATCAACTTTTGGGCTTTCGTTATGCATTT
Source organism: uncultured Saprospiraceae bacterium (assembly GCA_938018185.1). GTDB lineage: Bacteria > Bacteroidota > Bacteroidia > Chitinophagales > Saprospiraceae > JALZVN01. The sequence goes on along the minus strand of CALIIW010000190.1, from coordinate 21,480 downwards.
TCTAAATCTAAGATCAATGAAAATACTAACAATAGTAATTTCTCAAAAACAACAACACATGCATATTCCATATTCAACAGACATCGAAAGTATATTAACAAGTATTTAAATTTTTATGGAGAAATAGCAGCAACATACAGTCATGCCCAAACAGAAACCGATGGTAGGTATTCAGGAATCGAATTGCTCGAAGAGACTAAAAATTATCTTCTTTCTCTTGCTCCTGGTATAGAATTTAAATTAACATCTAACTGGCAAATAAATACTCAATGGGGTATATTGTCTTATCGGCAATCTAAAAATACCGTTTTGCTTGAAGAGAATAAAGTAAATTATTGGCTTTTTCAATTAGATCCATCTGATATCCAAATCGGATTGAATTACATATTTGAATCCAAAGAAAAAGAGTAGTTCTATAAAACAAAAAATAAGCTCATAATCCAAGACAAAACAATTATGAAAAAACTAGTCTTTATAGCCATACTAATTACCTTCTTGCCAAGATCAATATATACCCAACAAAATATTTTTATTGCTGGCGCCGCAAATGTAAATTTAAGTATTGATACACTTGAGAAAATTTCAATCAAAAATACTGGCTTAAAATTTGAGCCTGAGTTTGGTTTTCACTTTCACGAAAATTGGGTACTTGGTTTCAATGCCAACTTAAACTACGAAAAAACTTTACGGGTAGTAAAACATGATGGTCAAAGTGGCGGCCTAACAAATGAGACAGAATCTTCTGTTGAAACAATAAACCAAACATATGGTGCCGGTCTTTACATCAGAAAGAGACAGCCCATTACAGATAAATTTGCATTCTATACCCAAGTGTTTTTTAAATTATCTGAAAAAAAATATCACCGAATTCGTTCATGGCGAGATAACGACTTTATTGAATTTACTAAAATAAACAATTATGGTCTTCAAGCAGGTTTGGAATTCAAATTCGGCAAAAGATGGTTTCTTACTACCCAGATGAAAGGGATTTATTTCTTCCATGAAATACCCTCTGATAACGATAATGCTGAGAATCCCGCAAGAAAGGATTTTGCAATTGAATTAGATCCTAGATATATAAGTTTCACTTTAAATTATCACCTCAAACACACTGATAAAGTCCAAACACTTAATCAAAAGCCAGCACCAAGCAGAAAAACAAAAAATTACAAGTTGAAATTTTTTTAAGAAATTAATCTGATCAAGATACAATTGACAAAAAGTGAAAAAATAAAATGAGTAATTAAAATGCAGACAGCCTCTATTCAAAGTCAAGATTTAGCTATAAACTTTGCAGAAAATTTACAAACATGAAAAACCTAAATATTAAATTTATATTTTACATACCACTGCTCCTATTCTCCTTCCAATCGGAAGCTCAGTTTTTAGTTGGAGGGAAGATCAGCTATGCCGATATTAATTTTAATAATTTTGATTCAAAAAGTAAAACAAAAAATTATCTTTTTTCACCAGAAATTGGATTCACAATAAAGCCTAACATTTTATTTGGCTTTCGTTATTCCTTTTCCAGTAACAAAAATGATGATGAAATTAGGTTAGAAAAAGAGACTCTTAATGCCTATTCGATATTCAATAGATATAGAAAACCACTAAACAAAAAACTAAATCTCTATGGAGAATTTTCCTTTACTTATAGTATTCTTGAACGATACAATTTAACTATTTTAAGCGGTTTGAATAATTTGAGAACTTTTCACACTTATCAAATTTCTATTGGACCAGGTATTGAATTTAAGATTGCTCCAAAATGGTTATTAAATGCACAATGGGGAATTATTTCTTATACCAATACTAAAATTGTATATCGAGAAGAAGAAGAAGAAGAAGAAAAATCAAAAGCACTTCTTGTCGAATTAGACCCTTCAAACATTTCAATAGGTTTGAGTTATCTTTTTAATCTGAAAGAAAAAGAATGACCAAATGCAACTAAGTAATATTTTTCAGTTATTTAAAAAATATCACTTTTTGAAAAAATCATTTTGGTTTATTACCAATACAAGTTCCTTAGAAATATATACATCCGAAGATAGCATAACCACAAGTGAAGAATTTAAAATTGCTTTAAATCCAAGAGCTTATCAATTTGCAATAAGTTATTATTTGAAGTGATCTGATAAATAATAAAGGGGTATTCAGAGGTAAGGCAAAAAACGCCAGAGGCGTGACAGTATTGTAGCCCAGTGTGTAAACATTGGGTACAAGAAATGAGTTGATTTCATTTGGGGGTTTATGAAAAAAATAATGACAAATGGCTTTCGGTGATTACCTTGTTTTTCGGACATTATCGCTAGAAACGAGGTAAAGAATTTTAATTACACAAGTATCAAAAGTTGATTTTCAATGGTTTAAGTTTTATCTGATAATCCCTAATAAAGCTAGAACTAAACTGATGTAGTTGCAAGATATGAAATTCATGTCTAGCATCAGCGTTGAAAGAATAGTCCTTAATAATGATTAAGAACCATATATAAATGCAGGTCTAGTAAAACCAGTAGCTTTGGGATGATAGATAGTCGATTTGAAGAAGCGTAGTGAAAAGTCTAAATCTCCAATAAATAAATTCCACGATTCATCCATAAAATCATATTTATCTTTACAAGTTTCAATACAATATTTAGTAAAATCCGCAGAAGAACCTCCTCCAAAAAAAACTTCTTTAAATGAACGAGCCATTTGATCTTGCTTACCGTATTGATTATGGGCTAATGGAAAAGCATGCTCAACACCTAGAACAATTTCGACGCCGTGCGTTTCACTAATTCTTATCGTTAAAATTTCATTTTCTTCAAAGGGTATATTTAATTGATTAAAAAAATTGCTGTTAGAATTCGTAGTATCTACATTATTGTCTACATCACTAAGTACCTCGGGAAGATTCTTATTGTGGTAGGATATGAATTTATCTATAAATTTTTGTAATTCAACTTTAGTTATAAAAACAACTTCATGTCCAGTATACTTTAGAAAAGATTTTTTTAGAAGTTTATAATGATCTTGATAATTGCTTAGATTTTCTGATAAATTAAAAACGGATAAAATATTTTCTAAATTCTCATTTTCAATAATACTGTCTTTACTTAAAGGAAAATACATTCCAGAAAACCACCAATCTCCCCTCCACTTCACGATACCTAATCGGTGAATACTGTTTAATTGAGTATCATCATCTAAAGCGTCGAGCATGATTCTCGTCAATTGAAAGATTTTTTCAGTACCAATATGCTTTAGAATAAAATGTTCCTTTGTTCTTTTTATCACTTGAAAATAACCAATGACTCGTTTGGACATTTCCTTCAAATCAGTATAAAATTTATGGTCCGCACCTAGAAGTTCCGCCCCCCATTCTTGTGCAGAAAGTGCTAGTAATTTAGTTCTGCAATTGTATAAATATTCAGTGGTATGTTCATTTACCAATACCTGTGCAAGCTGATAATTGGAATGATCTTCATTTAGCGTATCATCAAATAAGCTAACTTGTTTTTCAGCTATAGTCAATCCTGTATCAGGATAAAGTAAATAGTTTTCAAATATAATCTTATGCAAAAAATCCCTGGCGTCATAATACGTTTCAAAGATTGCCGGTGGAGTATAAAACTTAATGAGTGCTTCATTTTCGGGTGCATATTCATACTCCAGTTCAAAAATCTCCATGAATATTAATGCAGATATCTGAACTAACCTATTATTTGGAGAAGAAATCCCAGATTTTGAACTAAGTTCCAAATAATACCAGATGACAAATTTTACATCATCAAGATTTATTTCTTCCTTTATATAATCTTCACATTTATAAAAAGGTAAAGGCTTTTGATATAAATCTAAATGAGTATTTACAAAAGTTTCAAATATTTTTGTCTCTGATATTTTATCTTCAAAGTAGGAAACCACAAATGCAATAAAACCTGGCACCTCCTCTTCACCAATACATCGAGTTTATCTTTGAGCCCAGATTTCTTTAGATTCGCTAATATTTTTTTGCAAATTCCAAAGTAGTACAAATCTGTTTTTTGGTGTTTTTTATATGGTTTGATGGATACCCAATCTTGGATGTACATAGGCTAAAGTTATATTAAAAATAAACTTAGTTTAAGACACTATAAATATAAAAGATTATTCACAATTTAATAAACTAAGTTTACTTATCGTGTGGGTTTATTAGAGGGTTGGAGATATTTATACAAAGACAAAATTATCCCCCGACAACTCCCGCTCCCCATTATACCTATAAGCCGTCAACACTCCTCCTTTCGCAATACTAAAATCCAAACAACAAATATTTTTCTGCATCAGCCCCAATTGATCTGGAGGCAACCAATAATGCCCAAAGAAAACCGGCACTTGACCAACCTCATATACTTGATAAGCTTTATGCTCATATTTTTGATTTCCAAATTCACTTGGAAGGTCGATCCCATTATCTGCGACATCCTGATGATTCAAATTAATACCTCGCAACCACCACTTTACGCGCATTTCTTCTCTGTACGTTTTCTTGTCATATTTATCTTGAAATTTAATCCCATCAGGCAATTTCAATTCATAACCCTTCAAAAGAATCTCTATCGCATCATGCACCTCCCCTTCTCTATGACCGAAGTGTTCTTCATTCAGCAAGCCAGAACAATCACATTCATTATCACTGTAACAATACTTATTTATCTTTTCAATACTACGAGCATCCCATTGCGCATGTACCACCCGAAAATAATCCGTTTCAAAGTAAATAGGTAAGGTCTTGAACCAATTGATATACATTTCAAGTTCTTCTTTTTTACCATCGAATGCTTGAAAAGTAGTTTTGGCTTGATCTCTTTTATCATGAGACCTAGCCCATTCACTTGGATCATCCACACTCCTTGTGTGAAGCTGAATAAAATTATATTCGTGGTTCCCCATTACTGCCAAAGCAAATCCGGCATCTACCATGTTTTTAACTATTTCTAACGTCTCCGAGACTTCTGGGCCTCTGTCAATAAAATCACCTACGAAAAAAGCTTGCCTTGTTGGATGTAAATAAATCCCTTGCTCTTTATAATATCCTAATTTTGTCAAAAGTTTCTTCAACACATCTGCATGTCCATGAATGTCCCCAATGAAGTCGAACTTAGTATGTCCAGTCATAGTTTTTCAATTTTAAATTTTAAATTTTTTAGTTCAATTAAATGCGATAATTCTACATTCTTATTTTCTTGTTGTCCAATAAAATAAGCATGCATGAAAGATATAGGGCTATCGCAATTTGCAATGCAGTTTTTTAATTCTTGAATACGATCTTAGAGTTCCTGTATATTTCTTTGCTTCTATTGCTTTACATGCTTATTGAATTTATTTGTTAAGCTGAAACAAAGGAATATTTATCGATGACAAGATTGTTTCTACTTGTTTTGCGAACGCTTCATTAAATCCTGTTATTTTTTAAACTTTAAACCATATGAGTTTTTATTATATATCTTTGATTTCTGCTATCAAAATTTATTTCAAATCATAATTTTCTTCAAAAGATCATTGAAGACTTCAGACCTTTTACCTCTAAATTTAACTGTGATACCAATTACCTCTTAAGATATTTTGCAACTTTTTAAGTAATCTAAATTTCACATTTAATACTTGCAATGATTGCTATTTTGACAAATGACATTCAAAAAACTGCTCCAAACATTTAGGAGTTACTTGATACACTAAAAAGTTAACCAACTATGTTCTATTATTTATTCCCTTTTATTTTATTGTGAAATTTACAAATCATTTCTCAATTTTCACCAGTACTATCTTTTGTCCAAAATCTAAGTCTTCTTTTGTAAAAAATGGTATAGTCATAATTTTATACTTTAAATTTTGAAATATCCATTGTCATCGCCAACTCCCTAAACCGACACATCCCATTCACCATCATTATTTGCTTGGGTGAACTACACTCAGCGTCAAATAACTTTGGACTCCCTACCATAATAAAACAACACCTTGCTCTGCTACTTGCCACATTCAACCGATTAGGTTCGTACAAAAACGAAATGCCTCGAGGTGCATCTTCAGCACTTGAACTCGTGGATGAGTAAATAACAATTGGGGCTTCTTGTCCTTGAAATTTGTCGACAGTCCCTACTTTGGCGTCCTCACCTAAAGCTATCTTCAATGCATTAACTTGCGCATTATAAGGTGCTATTACTAATACTTCATCAGGAGTAATATTTTTTATTTTACCATTCATTCCTCTTGAGGTACCTTTTTGAGAGAGTATATAGGTATACAGTTTTTTTATGGCTTCGATTTCTGCCATAGATTTATTTTTGCAGTTCTTGTGATCAATTGACAAATGATAAAGTCCAGGATTTTCAAAACCTTTGATTCCAAATATCTCTTGATTTTCAATCCCAACGCCCTCTTTGATATTCAGCCTACTTTCATAATACATCTCAGAGGTAAATTGAGTAATCTTAGGATGCATACGCCAAGTAGATTCCAGAAAAACCCCTTGCTTGGGATCGATGGTTTCATTATCACCAATATAGTGTCTTAATGCAGATACATGTGATCCATTGGGATGGGCAGCTTGACTTGGTTGCTGCAACTGCTGAGGGTCTCCCATCAAAACGATATTCTTTGTGCACTTACATATTGAAATCACATTTGAGAGGGCTAACTGACCAGCTTCATCGATAAATAAAAAGTCCAAAACATCATCATCTTGTTTGACCCAACTAAAAATAGTTCCACCTACAATTGAATTCATGGCAAGTTTACTAGCAAAATCCTTTGGTGCTATTTTTTCAATATTCTTATTTTTTACAGGACCCGACTTTCCAACTTTAACTTCCTGACCATATTTATCGCCTAATTCTAAGACTTTATCCAATAAATTTTCAATAACTTTATGAGAAAGTGCTACTACCCCAACCTTATTTCCTTCTCTTTGTAATTTCAAAATTAAGTCCGCAGCGGTATGAGTCTTTCCTGTCCCTGGAGGGCCTTGAATTGCCAAAACAGATCTATCTAATTTGTCTACAAGCTCAAAAGCTTTTTGAGACCCTGAAGTATATTCTGAATTTTTAAGATCTAAAGGCTTTATAAACCTTGGAGGAGCCTGTGACAGTAATTGCCAGCCGCAATCATCATTTCCATTCACCGCTATATTATCAGCATAATCTCCCAATGCATTGTCTAGTTTATTAGTTGGGATATTAGCAGAAAAGGCAAAATGATATTGTTCATTCAATTCAGGTTCATTTTCACAATTTGGCTTAAGAGTTAAGATAATACTTTTTCCATATTCATCCCATTGTCTAATTCCTCCTGCTAATTTGTAATCTTCATCAATAGACAATGAATTGAATTCATCTCCTTCTTTGATACTTAATTCTTGTTCTTCGTAAACAAATCTATAACCATGTTTTTTCTGTCTCCCAGAAAGCTCTAATCTTTCCACAAATTTGGCATAACCCATTACTTTTCTTTCATATAGATATTCCTCTGGATCAAGAGCCAATAATCTAAACTTTTCCCATGCTTTTACTTTGAATTCTCTCCGATAATAACCTACCAAATTTGCCAATAGAAATTTTGCTTTGTCTTCAGCATTCCAATCGTTCGGATCATCCGCCAATCCCTTAGTCAATTGTTCAAACGTATTCTGAATCCTAAGGTCCCAGTCACTAATCGGTTCTTTTGCGACACCGGATGGAAAAATAGGTCTATCAATTACATTACCATTTTCTATCAATTCCCTCCTCCTCTCTTCTAGCCATTCTTGAAGTGCTAAAGTAGCTTTGCAATCATCTTCATTATATAATGCAACGATTTGTATATCATTGGTTTTTAAATTTTCATACTCTTCTAATTCCAAGGCCCTTTGCACCCTCCTTATGGCATATCGCAATTCATTCAAATCTTGCTTCCGCTTAAAATCAAGTAGTTTTTCAACATCTTTCAAGCCATAAGATTCAATTCCAGCTCGATAACTCTTTTTAAAGATTGAATACAGATCAACAAACTTTTGAGCACGCAAATAATCATCTAATAATAATTCATGAATCATATGCTTCATAGCTAATTGCTTTAAAGCAGTTGGTTCTTTATGCCCATAATGATAAATTCTAAAATCAGGATAAACTTTATTTCTTTCTGCAAAGAACTCCATCAAAGAATCAAATGCTCTCTTTTCTTCTCCTCTATTAAAGCCTGTAAAGTTTTTATATACCCATACTTCTTCTTCCAAAAAATAAATACCAAGCATATATTCAATGCCTTCATTTTGATAGAAGCGATCCGATTCAATATCAAAATGAACATCTCCTTTATTTGGTGCTGGAAGTAAATGCAATCCTTCTAGTTCTGATTCCAAATATTCTGTCAATATATTATCTGCACTGGATCTCTTTTGAATAGAAGCTTGCTGCAGTAGTTTTTGAAGTGTTTCAATATTTCCAGACTTCGGCCTTTGCAAAGTTTCTTTCTTTGTTGACGCAAGGTCTGACAGTGTTCCAATTTCTTGATCTATAAAACTCTCTTGATGGCCTTTTGACAAACCTGCTACAAAACATAAATTATCATCTGCTCTTCTTATTTTATTGCATTCTAACCACCAACGGCACATATCACAATGACTAACTTTGTCTGGGTAAGTTTCTTCTGCATTGTTATCCATGTAAGTCGTAAATTTATTTCTTACATTCTCAAAATAATAAATATAAGATCTCACCTCAAAACTTTCTTCGGTAAATGGGTCACCAGGTTTTACAACATGCATTAGTTTAGGTAATTCTCCTCCTTGCATTTTTTGCAACAAATGAGAATAGAGACTTAATTGTATAATCGTATTCCCTTTCGTCATTTGCGACAATTTTGTATCCCAGGCTTCATAGGACCATTTTCCCAAATCACTTTTCCTATCCACTTTCCTTAACACATCAGCATAGCCATGCCACTCTCCAAATTTTAAATGTGCCTGCACAATCACATCTACACCTTTTCTCATTGCTTCTAATGTCTTTTCATAGCGACTTTCTTTTTCCTCTGAATGAAGATTGTCTATAATTAAAGCACTCCCAGACTCCGTCCTTAATGTAGCCAGATATTTTATATACTTTTCTTCATGTTCTAGTCCCAATTTTTTTATCAGATCAAAATTGGGATCTGTCCAGTTTGGTTTTGATCTTTCTCCTTGAAGTACTTGGACATCTAAAAAACTTGTTCTTTTACAAGACAAAAAATTAACAAGATCTGTTGATGAAAAAAGGTACTTTTTATTTACATATTGCATTTCACATAAATTTAAATTCGTTAAAATTAAGAGGGAAAATTTTGTACCCCACTCCTTTAGAATCACCCCGATCATTCTTCATATGGGCAGGCTGATTTATTCTGTTTTCACAGATTAATGCGAAGAATGAGCCAGGTGATTCAAAACACGCCCCCCACATACTCCGCTCTCTCCTCCGGCTCCCCAACACTCTTCATCACCGCATCCAACTTCCGCTGCTGCTCTTTGGTAATCAAGACTAGTTCCAACTTATCCAAAATTTCCTCTACCTTTTCTTCTGAAGGATCCACACTTAATCTCCCTAGCTGACGCACGGCTTCTCCCACAGGAAAAAGGTGCTCCCTATGGATGTGTTTGTTTAAGGCAGAATCCCACTTTCGCGCACCTAGTCTTTGGATCAATTCTTTTGCCTCTTGAGACATACGGCATTGATTCATCATTCTGTCTAAATTATTGATGATGCATTTATTGTCTGCTGTGTATTCCGAATGTCTTCTCAAATTCTCTGACAAGAATTTAGAATATGGCGCGGACTGCCAATATTTTTTAAAGGAAGGGTCGTTCACGATAAAGTTCGTGACGCGGAAGACGAATTGCTGAAACTCTGTTTTTGTACTCATAATAAACAATTGAAATTAATAATTTTTTTAGTAAATCTGTAAACATTCTTCTAATGTTTCAAATAGATATTTTCAAAACAAAAACGCTCACCCCTTCTCGTGAGCCTCACAATAGTGAGGTGAGCTGACTCCAGCTTTGCTGGTTGATTAGTTGTCAGATGTCCGTTGTCAGATGTCCGTTGTCCGTTGATTAGTTGTCCGTTGTCAGATGTCAGATGTCAGTTGTCAGTTGTCAGTTGTTTGTTGGTTCTTGTTTGTTGAGCCTTGCATATCCAAACAAGAGCCAACTAACAACCATTTTCGATTAAGCTACTCTTTTAAGCACCTTTCCTTTCTTCTTAATGTGTAGGTTTAGATTTTTACCTCTGTATGTCGTTATGACCTCGGCTTTATTCTCATCAACCACAACAACAATTCTATTTTCTAAGACATAGAAACAGAAACCTTGTTTGTAATGACAAATTCCATTCAATAAGGCATTTGCAATATCTTCCTCCTTGATCTTTCTTTGCATCGCTCGCTCTCTAGCATGCAAGGTCATCTCATACCCCATATGAAATGGTCTTCCTAAATCATCTTCAACACAAACACTTAAATAATTCATTCTTAAAAATTTAATCTGTGAAAAAATAAAAAATATACCTTCATACTTCAAGCAACAAACCCACTGACATCCGACATCTCACATCCGACATCTGGAAACTTGCTTCCTAATTATAAATCAAATATCTTACGCATCGTGCACTCTAACTACACGATGAATTTTGCTAAACTAATTTAACATATGGCTACAAATTTGCATGCGATGATGCGCTATCAGACCATTGATCGCTGTCTAAAAAAGGTTGACCAAATTTGGACTTGGCAGAAATTAGCTGATGCCTGTGCTGACATGCTTGGAAAAGAATTTAAAATTGAGAAAACTCCTGCTAGACGAACCATCATGAAAGACATTCAAATCATGCGTTCTGGTAAGCTAGGGTATGAAGCTCCCATCGTCTTTGATAGGAGCTCTCTGGGATTTAAGTATGCTGAAACTGGCTTTTCGATCTTCAACAAACCCATTGGCAATAATGAACTGAGCGAAATAAAAAACGCGCTCAACATTCTTCAACAATTTAGCGGAAATGAGATGATTCCTGAATTACAAGAAGTGCTTGTGGAATTAGAATACACCTTATCCATTCAAAGTAAAGAAAAACCCAAAACGATCATTCATATAGATGAATCTCTCAACGTTCTTAAGAAGCAATGGCTCTACCCACTTCTTAATTACATAAATGAACAAAAAGCAATTCGAATGTTGTACCAAAGTTTTGGTAAGGAAGAAAAGGAATATCTCATCAGCCCTTACTTTCTAAAAAAATATAATGGGAGATGGAATTTGATAGGCTTGTCTCATGAAAAAAATGAAGCGAGAACTTTTCCACTTGACAGAATTATTGAGGTAAAAGAAAGCCTAAAAGAATATATTCAAAACAATGGGAAAGATGCAAATTCCTATTTCAAAGATATGATCGGCATTTCGAAATATAGGGACAAGCAAAAAAAAGAAAAGGTACAGTTTAAAGCATTAGGATTGAATAAAAGCTATATGCTCAGCAAGCCCATTCATTCTAGTCAAATATGTATAAAAGAAACAGAAACATTTGCAATTTTTGAATTGAACTTAATTACAAACTACGAACTTGAGATGGAGCTATTGGCTAGATGCGATGAAATCGAAATCTTAAAGCCTAAGCATCTACGTAAAAGGTTATTGGAAAGAGCGAAAAAATTTATTGAAATTAATCATTGAAAAGAGGACACTCAAAATGTCATTCACTACGCTGCTGACCCATTCATTACTTTCTTTATATCATCAACAGCTTCTTCCATTGTGCTAGAAAAGCTAAAGGATTTCAAAGTATTTTGAAACATGATGAATTTCGCGGCTGTATTAATAAACTTATTTTTTCCAGAACAAAAAGAAATATGCGTAATTTCATTACTTAATGAATCGAATAGTTCATTGATTTTTCTTCTACATTCACTATTTGGTCTACTTGATTTTCTAGCATCGACAATTAGACCATAGGCGCCTAGCGTTCTTCCTTTTCGAGATACTTCTCCCATCATTACTTCTAATGCAAAAGGACTCAGAACTGGAATATCATTGAGAACAATTATTTGATCATCAAAAATGGAAATTCTATTTCTCAAGGCTTCCTTTACATGTTCGCCACAATCCGCTGTATATTCTTTATTTTCAAATACAAAGTCATTAGAATTATTAGTTGAACTATTCATAACATTAAAAAAATTACCCATAATTAATTAATAACTAAAGACTTAAAAGATCTAGTCTTTTAAATCCTTATTTATGGTAAAAAAGAAAGTTGTTCCTTTACCAAATTCTGACTCAAGCCAGATCTTGCCATTATGAATTTCAATAATTTTTTGACAAACGGATAAGCCAATACCAGTTCCCTGGTATTCTGCCTTATTATGGAGTCTTTGGAAAATTTTAAATACTTTTTGTTTATCTGCTTCCTTGATTCCAATACCATTATCCTCTATGCTAAACTCATAACTATCTTCACGTTCTATACAATCAACTTTTATTTTGGCATTTTGATCTTTGGGAATAAATTTCAAGCCATTGCCTATTAGATTCTGAAAAACCTGTCGCATGCTCAATTCATTGGCAAAGATGTTTGGCAAATCACCAACAATGACCTCTGCATTAGAGCTTTGTATTTTTGCATACAAATCTTGCAAAACGTCTTCCACAATACACTTTGAGGAAACATATTTAAAATTAGAATCATTTCCAGTTTGAGAATAATTCAAAAGACCATAGATCAAATCACTCATTCGACCAGTTGATTGTAAAATAAAACCTAGATATAAATCTGATTCTTCATCAAGTGTATTAGCTAGCGTTCCTTTTAGCAGGGTAACAAAATTCTTTATAGTATTTAATGGTTCTTGAAGATCATGAGAAGCCACATAAGTAAATCTCTCTAATTCTTTATTTCTTTCTTCCAAAATCTTCATCTTGTATTCGGCCTCGATTGAAGTTCTTAGTTCTTTCTTATAAAGTTCAAGGTCTTCATGTAGCATTTGAAGGCCGGCTAAAATATTTACTTTTTTAGTATCTTCATACTCTGCAAGTTGCTCTTCCGTAACATGACATTCCCCACGGGAAATGCCTAAAAGATGATCAAAGACCAACTCAAGAAATGTATCATCCTGTCTTTGATTTCCTTTTATATTATCCATTCATTACTTTTTTGATATCCGCTACACAATCTTCAAGAGATGAATTAAAGCTATACGACTTTAGACTAGTGTGATACATAACAAACTTTACAATGGTATTTAACAACCTACTTTTTCCTGTACAAAAAGAAACATGCATTACATCATTACAAATAATTCCAAACTTCTCATTTATTTTTCTTCTTGTTTCGGCATTTGGCTTTTGAGCCTGTCTTACATCAATAATAAGCCCATAATCTCCAATAGTTTTACCTTTTCGAACTACTTCATTCATCAAAAAATCAATTGTAAAAGTGCTTGAAACAGGTAATTCAGTTATAAGTAAAATTTGTGAATCATAAAAAGACACTCTGTTCCTGATTGCTTCTTTAACGAGCTCACTGCAATCTTCATGATAGGGTCTATTTTCGAAAACAAATTCACTTGAACTATTTTTTCCGGTATTCATTGGTTACTTATGTATTAATCTATGTATGTCAATTATTGCAAGGAATATACCAAAAGTTGTATAATTCGGTCTTGTGACAGAAGCTTTTGTGGACTAATTTAGGCGCTTTATCATCAATAAAGCCCACCCGTCAATTTTTTTGGCGAACGAAAACTTTTTGACGAAAAAAAAATTACATGACATTATTTATTGCGTTTAATAAAAAATTAGTATCTTTTAATTCAAATTACCCTATACATTTTATAACTCCTTGAAACCAAACATTTTGATAAACCAAAAAGAATTCAAGGATGAAATTATTGAAGGTTCTAGTGATATTATTTATTATATCCTCCCTATTATTAGCTTGTGATGCTGAAAAACAATCATTTTCGATCGCCGCAGAGCTTAAATTTGAGCAAGAAGAGAAACAAGAAAACAATAAAGTACTTACTTCATCCACACAATCTCTCAATAGATACCACTCTTCATTGAGGGAGTTTTCAACTGCCAATTTAAATTTTGATGCAAACAGCAATAGCATCAATGTAAAACTTGAAAAAGGAGGTAAAAAACTTGTATTAGATAAAATAGATGCTAGATTTTTACTGCCCTTATTGCCTTACAAACATGACTCCCAAATAGATGATTTTGATAAAGCCAACTTGACATTGGCTGAATTTGCTAGAAATGGTATTTCTTTAAGTCATCAAAAAAACAACTCAAAATTTGGCTTTTTTCATGGATCAGATGAACTATTTAATGACGAACCTGAATATTCTTTTATTGGTTCTGAAATAGGTCCCAATAAAAATGTTAGACCTAAAAGATTTTCAATAGTCAATAATTGTCTGAATCCAGGCCTTTGGGAGTTAAGTGCCACTGATGCTGTAGGTGAAATGTTTCATTCATGGTTTACACTCCCATACAATCATTATTTCAACATGGTTAAAGCGCAAAACAACATCGACAATCCTGCGGAAGAACTAAAATCATTTGTCGAATCAAATGATATATTTAAAAATATCCCTGCTAAGTTAGACAGATTAAGAAATGTAAAAAAAGAGATCCTTGTTAGCAAAGCCGTAATTTCACAGCATAAAGAAATTGGAGCTTACTCTTCTCAAGATTCTCGTAGAAAAGTGCAAAGAAAATTTTACAACATTCAACGTAATGGAGCACAAATAGAAACCAAAAATTTTGGGGACTTGGTTTCTGGAGATGTTTTTAGTTTGCATTCATTTGAAAATCCTGGAGTATACAATAGTAAAAAACGAATGGATATTGTATATAATCCAAACTGGGAAAAAGTAGTTTTTAACATAGTTGAACCAAAAACCTCCTATGGAGGAAAGCATGACCAATATGGAGCAAATGAATACTTGGAAGTCGAATTGTTTTCAAAAGATGAAAGTCAATCTATTGTAGCCGGCAATATCCCTATTCAATTAATCACTTTTGCTGAGGACTACCGGATACCAGCATTTGGAGCTGGCGTATTAGATGCTTCGGAAAATATTGAACGTAGATTTCTTAGATTAGAAGAAGGGCCATATCCTCAATATGCCTACCAAATTGAAAAAAACCAAAAAGAAGATCTACTTATCAACAATCACCTAACTGGTTATGAACAAATTTACTTTAGACCAGTGTTAATTGATCAGGATTTGATCTTAAAAATGACAATTGTCTCTTACGAGCGAATCGTTGACCTTCTTGAATTTGAGATTCCAATCACGGGTGAGTTAAAAGATAAAATAATGAAAGCCAGTCTAGCATATAAAAAACCAATTTATGAAGTTTATCAAGACTCAAACATCTTCTAAATTTTAGACATCATTTATTCAGCAAAACAATCATTCACACATGAAAAAAACACTCAAAATTTTAGGCTTCTTGCTTATCGTTCTGCTCGCAATCCCCTTTATTCTCCCTTCTGTTCTAGGAAAGGTGATGGGTGAAGATGCAAAAAATATTGTCCAAGGATTATTCAAACAAAGGGTTGGAATAGAATTAGATAATGAGGTTGAATCAACTGATTTATATAAACCAACCAACCAAGAAATAAGCTTAGACGAAAACATTATTCCATTTAAGAACATTGGTGAATCTTTAGGAGATGAAGCCAAAGATAATCATGCAATTTTGTTCCGAGGCATGGCTATTTTAGATGCAAATAATGATGGCAAAATGGATATGTACTTCTGTCATACCGGCCGGCCATTAAGCAAAAAAAATGATAAAAATGGCGTATTACAAGCCAACACTCCCATGGATGCCAAACCTAATGTTCTGTATATGAACATGGGAAATGATGCCAATGGAGAGCCTATATTCAAAACAGTACCCAAGCTTATTAAAGAAGGTAGAAATAAGCAATACGTAAAAGAAGAATTGTTGATTGAAAACAAATACAAGCCAAGAAATTCTGTTGATGATGATCCCTATGGCGTAGGTCGAATTGCCTTTGGTGCACAAGCGGCTGATTTTAATGGTGATGGATTAGTAGATCTTTTAGTTCTAAACCATCACTACGGAATGCCTTTTACAGATAAAGATCTTGGTGTCCGCGTGTATCCAACTAAAGCAAATATAGGCAGAGAGAAAAAGGATTTAAAATACGTAGTTACTTCCCTACCTCCTTATTATAAAAGCGATATGCAGGACGGTATGCACAATACTGTAAATTTTGGAGATGAATCAGAAGGAGAAGGTAGAAATACTTTATTCATTAATATGGGTGACAAGGATAATGATGGTTTGCCTGAGTGGAAGGACATGACAAAAGAAACAGGAATGCATACTACTAATTGGGCTTCAGCCTCTGCAACTGTAGCTGATTTTGATAGAGATGGAGACCTAGATGTATACATTTCCAACTTTGTAGATCCTGATTTTTGGGGTTTTGGTATAGATCAATTTGGTGGACATCCAAATGAATTTTGGGTAAATCAACTTGTAGAAACAGGTGAATTTAAATTTATAGAAAAAGCAAAAGAATTTAAGATTGCTGGATTGCATGATGAAGAAAATTTGCCTTCTTCAATGTACGATCATAAAAAGAAAGAACTATTTGAATGTTCAGAACATATATACAAGGGCAAACAAGTAGGGATGAAAGCCGATCATAGTTGGGTCGCTCAATTTGTAGATTTCAATGATGATACTTATCCAGACTTGATTGTAGCAAATGATGAAGGAAACAGACTGAGGGTTTATGAAAACGATAGAGGCAATGGATTTAAAGTTATGGAAAAATTCCACCATGCTCGATGGAATGGTTCATGGATGGGTATTGCCTCTGGAGACTTAGATGGAGATCAACAAGACGAAATAATGCTTGCTAATTTTGGTACTCAATCTTTGTCCATTAGGAATACTGCCATAATAGCTAAGAATGAAGATGACCTTAGTATTATTGCCATGTCCGTAAATAATTACATCGAGGACCAAGCCGTCATGCATCATGGTTTCTTAACTTACAACTCTGCTGAAGGATTGGTAGATAAGATTAAAGATACGCACATTGAACATTGTCCATACATAACTCCTGACATGGTAAACAAGGCAAACTGGGCGCCTAGTGCTTTACATCTTTACGATAAATTTAATTTTAAAGAAAGTTTTGCATCTCTGGGCTTTAGTTGGAACCCTAGTTTTTTCGACATTGAAAATGATGGAGATTTAGACATCTACATCGTCGGTGGTTTATCCAGAGGTAATGATAATTTCTTAGGAGAGTTTGCTTCTAATTCTGGCAGACTTCTTATCAATAATTCTGAACCTGGCAATTATAGATTTACAGACAGAACTTTAGAATATCAAGCCTTGGATATTAGCCATATGGATTATTCTTCCAATCCTCCAAGTAGGCCATCTCCAGGTACGAACTGGCACAAGAGAGATAGAATAAGTATTATGGATGTAGATGGCTTTGCAGAAAATGGCTATGATGCTTCAAAAAATTCTAAGATCAAAGACATCTTTAGAATGCACGAAGCTGCACACTCCAACGTAGTTGCAGATTTAAATAATGATGGCTTTAATGATGTAGTGGTTCTACATGGCGGTGGTAACAACTCAAACAGTCCGGATGCAAGAAATCTAAAAGTAAATTTCTTAGGAAAAACGCTCGCTATTCCACCTCCAAATAAGGTGATTAAAGCACCTACAACTTTTGAAGAAGGTCCTACTTTCTTATATTTAAATAAAGGTGCTCCCAAAAATAACGAAGGCGCTAATTGGGTCAAACTAGATTTGAGAGACAATCTTACTAAAAACAGATATGGTGTTGGTGCTAAAGTAATTGTGAATGGAAAGACGGTAAGAAAACACAATGTGGGCGGTGAATCATACTCCGGTAAAATGGTTCCAATTCACCTTGGACTTGGTAGTTCAAAACTAGAAAAGTTAGAAATATTTTGGGGATCAGGTGATCCTAATCCACAGCTTGTCCTATTTAAAGATGGGGTAACAAACCAGACTTTAACTATTGAAAGAACTGCTTCAGAAGAAGTAGCGACAAAGTAAGTTTTGGCTGTTGGCTGTTGGCTGTTGGCCAAAATAAAAAGGCATTATGTAATTTTACATAATGCCTTTTTATTTTTAGAAATTTTAATCAAAATGTGAAATATCACCTACTCAAAAAGCCAATGGCAAAAAGCCAAAAGCCAATGGCTATTTAGCCTTCAACAGTAATCACATTAGAAATTGTAGGCTCATTTACACAACCTTCATAAATATCTACTTCAATTTGGTTCGTTCCAGAAGAAGATGGATCTAAGTTAATCAATAGATCTCCTTCTGTATCACCATCATAAATAAATTTTTGGCTACTGCTAGCATTGTCATAGGCTTCTACTGTCCAACCATCTCCTTGAATTGGATTTGGTAGCGACCAACCTGTTCCTTTCAAGACAACTTGAATGTCTTGAGGACTTTGAACTGTCATGGAATGTTGGCCCGCAAAAAAATAAAATATACCTTCATGTAAAATATTTTCTCCAAAAGCACCATCTGGAGGAAAATCATTAATAAAAAATGCTTCTATCCTTTCTGAATAACTATAGTCTGCAGTAGCTGAACCGTTTTCAAAAATTTCAACTGATAATTCAGCATCCATGTTATCACAAGGAGGAAATAGTATTATTTCAAAATCCACGGAACCTGATTGTGCACTTGTAAATTTAAAACTATTGGTTGTTGCATCTAATAACTCATAGGCCCAACCTTGATTTTGAATCTGATCAGGAAATCTCCAAACGTGGCCAGTTAAGATGACATCAATATAATATCCTTCCGGTATTTCAGCGGATAAAGAAGCTGAAAAATCAGCACCATCCATTGGGTTGTTTGGACCGCTAATATTACCAGCCAAAATGTTATCTCCGAAATTTCCAAAATCTTCATAGACCACTCTTGTCTCTATCCCTCCTATAATAATTGTATTGGTCCAGGATGGTGTAGCTGCTCCATTTTCAAACACTTCTATAAATACATTATCAGATGATGGCCCACCAGGAAGCGGACTAACAAACCGGATTTGAAAATCTAAATCTCCTTCCCTATTATTTGTAAACTCCCTAGAATATTCCGTAGAATTCCAATCACCTGGAGTCCAGCCTGTTTCTACTTGACCAATTGAATAAGCCCAATTATTTCCATAAATTTTAACCTTCAGACTTGTCCCAGGCTCTAATATCGCACGCATGGAATAAATGTCTTTTTGAAAATTAAAATTTGTCGGATTCAAAATGTTCTTCCCATGCGTTCCATTCTCAGGATACGAAATAGAAGAGCTTGCTGAGCATGGCGTATTAATTTTAAACCCATTCACAAATTTTTCAAAATCAGGGACCACAGCAGTTGAGTTTCCTTCAGCCACAAACCAAGCTTCCAAATTTGATCTAATTTGAGCTAAGTTTAAAAGATTTGCATTGTTTATAAGCTTGGTGCAAATAGAGGCATCATCCAATGTCCCATCTTTTTCAATATCATTGCTGATGGCAGAAATTAATTCTGAAACATCTGCAACCGAGCCATAAGATTGGATAATAGTTGAGATCGCTAATAGCGCTGCATTTCCATTTCCATCTTTGGAAATATCAAGCAATTCTGCAGGATCAGTAGAGGAAATATCTATTTCAAAAATATTTAAAACATTGGAAAGAGCCTCCGCTTTAGCTGCTGCGAATGTTTGGCCTGCGTTAATTAAATATTCTGTTCTTCTCTTTTCTAAAGTGCTTAAAATATTTACATTGATTGATTCTTTTTCCTGCAAATCTGACAAGGCCGTTAAGGACAATTGAGCTGCTGAATTTTCATTTCTAACTTCATTAAAGTAAAAACCATTCGCACGAATCTCAACAAGAGAAGAAGCAAGTTCTAGATTTTCAATTTTGAATGAACCAAGATTGTCAGTGATTTCTTCGGCAAATGACCTACCCGTTGGGATCAAATCCGATTCCAATTCAAAAATTGTAATTGTCGAACCTATTAGGTAAGGACCTTTTTGAGAACTACCATCAATAGAGGTGACTGTAAATGCCTGAGAACCGATTCCAGATTCATCGTCACCATTACAGGAATAGAGTAAAACAAGTAGTAAGGAAGCTATAAGTAGCAATAAATTTTTCATATGGTATTAGTTTTCTTTAACGAATATAGCTAAAACGCTTATTTAAGGGTAGTATTTTAGTAATCTAAGCAATAATATAGCCTAATTAATTTAAAAATTAAATGACTTTAAAAGTCAGCAATCAAAAGGGATGGTTTTGAATGTCAAAAAAAAAGACTTTATGTCGAATCTTACAATATTTGCCGAATATATTATCATATTTATGTTTCAAATCAACACTGATGAATAAAAACAGATTCTTTCTTTTCATACTGTCCTTTTTAATATTGAATTGCACAAACCAAGATGGGCAAAATCAGAATACAGATGCTCTAAAAAAAGAACCAGTAGATTTATTTAAAAAGAAATTACCAGAAAAGAAAAAAAATAAAAAGCTTTCACTCTCTGATAGAATGAGTGCTTTAGATCAACTTAATTTAAAAGCCAAAAATTGGACAAAATTTGAAGTTCATAATGCGGTAATTATGAACATTGAAAACTCAAGATTAAATGGGAATAAATCTAACATCGATGATGATGAGTTAAAAATAAAAGTAATTCAAAATGGAAATGACAATACCGTGATTATGCATTTTGAAAAGATAGTTCCAAATAGCAATTGGCATATCGAACTCAATTTTGAGTCCCCTTTAAAAGTTGGTAAGTATCCCCTGTCTTCAAGATCACATTTTGGCTATTTTGAATCTCTGAGTATAGATGACTACTATGCCACCACGGAACAAAAATCTACTTTAATTGGTAATATAGAAATCATAAAATCTGATGACAAACAAATCATTGGCACAGCGAAATTCACAATTCCAAAATTAGAGGAATTTTCGATGACCACTCAAACAAAAAACAAAGACTTTAAAGATGTGAAAGTTGACTTAGCTTTTTATACTACTGCAAATTGATAAAACTGATTTGCTTTTTATTTCACGAATTCCGAATTGTTTTTCATGATAACTTGAATTAAAAAAAGTAGTGCGCCCCTGGTGAGGTCCCACTACTTTTTTTATCCAAATTTTCAAAATAATAACTCGGCCTTACAGCACCTCTGCACTTACATCTTTCTTGTCCCCTTCATTGGAAAGGTACCAAACATACCGGCCTTCATTGTCCCTTCCATTCTTCTAGCACCAAAATCCAAGTTAACCTTAATCTTTACATTCATGCCTTGAACTTTAGTCTTATAATCAAAGCTTAAAGTATTATCAACTGAGGCGATTCCTTTTATTTCATCCTTTTCATCTGGCTCATCTTTACTAATAAT
>CALIIW010000189.1 GCA_938018185.1 uncultured Saprospiraceae bacterium | reverse complement strand
TTTAGAAAAATAAGGGAAGCTTGCCCCGCGTCGCACAAACCCCTTGATCAAGAATCTCTATTGGAATCAACAAAAATCCTACAATCTATTTTTTCAAAGGCGAAAGGTGAAGCAGATAAAGCTTAAAGTTCAAAAGAAAGTCTAAAGTAGAATCGTTGAAGTAAGCAACTACGGCATCAGCGTCGAAAACGAAATAATCCTAATAGGCGTTCCCCACATAATCATCGACATTTCATCAGATTCCCTTGCAACTACCTCGACCTCTGCACCGTCTGACTTCAATTGCTCAGGCATGTTGATTGGTCTGTATTGCTGACCATTGTTTGACTCAATGCCCCAAAAGCCTCCTTCGAAAGATTGGTAGCTAACTTTTCCTTTAATACGCATGATAAGTTATTTTCTCAATGATAAGAATTAGCAGTCAAAAAGATTAAATTTTTTCGACCAATCTATTGTCTTTCATGAAACGTTCCATTGATTCGTTGAGATTCTTTAT
Organism: uncultured Saprospiraceae bacterium; assembly: GCA_938018185.1. Classification (GTDB taxonomy): domain Bacteria; phylum Bacteroidota; class Bacteroidia; order Chitinophagales; family Saprospiraceae; genus JALZVN01. The sequence continues at coordinate 33,205 of CALIIW010000189.1, read as the reverse complement.
AACTCGACTTTGTTGAGTTAAAGTCGATCTAAGCTCTTTGACCTCATCGTGCACCATGGTACTAATATTAGAAGGTGAAGGCAAAAATGGACTAAGTTTAGCTCTTACATACCACATTTCTTTAACATCTACGATGTCAACCGGGTATGGATCATAATAATCATTGTCAGAAACTAAGATAAAGCGCTTGTTTTCATTAATCTTATTATAGACTCGTTTGACTAGCACATCCCCTCTCGTCACAACAACATAAACATAATTGTCCTTGATACTATTGGTCCACAGGTTTGGTTCTAAATAGCTGCAAATGACCTTATCGCCTTCAAACAAAGTAGGTTCCATACTGTCTCCAGCAACATCAAATGATCTATGTGTGCCAACCTTATATTTATAATCTGGTAAGGTGTAGGCAGGCAATTCTTCAATAAAGGTTGGATTGTTGATTTCTGAGGCATAACCAGCTTGAGCTGGAACTGGTACATGAAGGATTTTTTCATCTCCAGATGCATTAGTGACGATGGTCAACATCCGCATATTATTAGAAACATCTTCAGACATAAACATGGGGCCATCTCCAGTATATAGGTAAACTGGGTTAATGTTATATACTTCTACTGATTTTCTTAGAAGTTCTATCGTAACATCTCTTCGTAATTTTAAAATCTCACTTAAACTCTGAGGAAGATAGTCCAAAGCCATAGCAAATTGTCTAGATGATCTGACAACTTTGTCCTCTCTTAGCTTGTCGTGACATTTTATAAACCTTTCTGTTACAATGCTGCTCATAATGCTTGATAGATGTTTTCAGTAGTGAAGCTCAAAAATAGGTTTTTATTCACATATTGCGAATTTATATCATTTATTTATTCAAATAAATTATAAATAAATTCACTTGTAAACAATTTGCGTGGATTAACGTGGATAAGTTTTACGGAAAGGGCTTGTTAGTTTTTGTGTTTTTCTTTCTCTTTCAGCTGTTTAATGGTAGCAGGATCTAACTTTCTGACTTCTTTATGGATAACTTCACCTTGGAGTTTTTGTTCTGTCTCAAATTTTAATCTAGCTTCAGCAATAGATTCTATGAGTGGCTTTACGTCAAGTTTCTTTTGATTCAAGTTTCTATGATAGGTTATCATAAGAAAATGAGCCATATCATCCGGGTTAAAAAGCCCTAGCTCATTCAGAAAAACTGACAATCTTGAGCCTTCGTAAAATCCCCAATTATGAATCATCCATCTACCAAAACCAAAATGCAATTTATGGGCTGCTTCATCTTCGGCTAGTGATTTGAAAACATTTTGAGTTTTTGACTCAATGAGACTATTCAATTGGATAAAGGCATCCGTTAAGTCAGCTGGAATGTATACCCCAAAAATACGCTCTTGGGTAATTCTTTTTTGATATGCTTTTTCATACTCATCTTCAGTTACTGGCGGTGTTTGTGCATTTAAGCTCGTGTAAGCTCCACATATTACCAGTAATAATAAGAATGATCTAAAAGTCATGATTTTGAGCATATTGATGTTGATTTACCTTTCATATTCAACTGCAAATAAACAACCAATAATTGTAAAGGAAATATTAAAGTTTAGATTATTATTCATTAAAGCTTGTTAAATTTAGTACTTGACAAATTTTTTGGTGACAAAATTGTCTCCAACAGCTGCCTTTAAATAATACAAACCTGGAGGAAACATTTTAATATTTAGATCTATATCTTCTCCATCAAAGCTTGTTTTTTCTAATACCAACAATCCTGTATTATCGTAGATTCTGATGAGATTTGTTTGGAAATCTTTATCGGTCCTTACATACAACAAGTCTTTTGCTGGATTTGGATATATCCATAAATCAAAAGCATCAATTGTGACATCTTTCAATGAGCTAAGACTAGAAGAAATCACTTCCACCTCAACAACTTTTGAGTCATAACAATTGTCCTCATTAAAAACGGTTAAACTAACAAAATATACCCCAGCCTCTTCATAGGTATGAGAAGGGCTTACTTCCGTAGAAGTGTTGCCATCTCCAAAATCCCATAAACGCTCTTGTACATTTGTAGAAGCATCATTTAAAATCAGTGCTTCTGAAATATCGAAAGAAGTATTTTCATTTCCAATTGTAAAATCTGCAAGAGGAATGGAATCTGTTGGCACTGCTGTTACTTCAATTGGCGTTCTACCACAAACATCATAATGAGAAATTTCTAAGTCAAAAAAGTAATGGTATTGGTTGAATACTTCATTGCCATCCACTACAGAGGAACTAATTTCCATAATATCTTCTATAACATAAGGGTAAGAAGTATTTTGAAAATACCTTCCCAATTTGGGTTGCCCATCTGCAAGAACGAGTCTTAAATTTCTTGCTTCTTGTACAACAATTCTCTCTTCAATAGTTTGCCATCCAGAACCATCAGATCTTAAAAGTTCTGAAGTAATGACATCGTCATTTCCAGCCACTAATTCGATTAGGAAGAATCCTGATTCTTCTGAATATATTTTAAAAGATTCTATTACAAATGGATGAAATGCATTAATCGTCAGACCTCTAAAAAGCGAATTACTAACTGATTCTAAATCTGAATTCGAAGCTACTTCTCCAATGTTGCTTTTTCTATTTATATCCGCATAGACAAAATAAGGATCTTCACTTGCTTCCAAACTGATTTGATTGCCTTCGCCTAATAAAGTTCCTTTAACTGCTGAATCGAACCAATGAATTACACCAGATCCATTGTAATCTGATCCTAGCAAAGTATTAGCATTTTCACACGCAGAAGACTCTGAATTTGTAAATGCAGTAACTTGTTCACGAGAAGAAACTTGAACATTCTTTTTAATTTTGTTATTCAAGGTTCTAGCATCAGCTTCACCATTTGCTTCAAGAATATTTGCTGTTAATGTATGTAAACCAGATTCAGCTTCAAATCCTGGAATAATTATAGTTTCAGACTCATATGGACTTAGCATTCCTACCCAATCAAATACTGTTGCATCTTGAATATTATCATCTACAATAAATTGAATTTTTACAGATTCTATGATCCTATCACTGTTATTGAAAAATACAATTTCTGGTGTTATTTGATTATCACATTCAAATTTATTTGTGGAGATGTCAAGCAATACAATATCATTAGAATTAAGTGGTGGTAGAGGTTCATTCCCTAAATCAACTAAGTAATCGTAAGCAGCTTTCACATTAATTATACCCATTCCATAGGTATTATCTTCTCCTTCTTCTCCTAAATCTGTACAAGAATAATACAAAGCCAGTTTTAAATCTCTTCCACTTAAATATGGGAAAGCCTCCTTTAGTAGCAAAATCGCACCACTAACATGCGGAGCAGCCATTGACGTCCCTGATTTATTTCCATAAGCGTTTTCAAAAACGGCAGATCGCACAAATACTCCTGGAGCAGCAACCTCTGGCTTAATCAATATTGAACCTTCTCCTCCACAATCTGAAGGGCCTCTAGAGGAGAAATCTGCTACAGATAATTCCGGATCAGATCCAGAAACTGCAGCAACCGTAAAAGAGTTTACTATATCAAAATTAATATTGTGAGGAGGTGTAATTGTTTGTACCTCAGGGCCTGCATTTCCTGCTGAAAAAACAACGGCAACACCCATCATCTCTAATGCTTCCAGTACATCAATATATAAGCTATTACATTCTGAATTTGATACACCTGGATCCCACCAACTATTGTTAATAACATCGGCCATGTCCTCAGTTGTATTTGGATTATCGTCGGGATCGGCCCCCCATTCAAAGGTTGCCAGATTACTTCCGGTACCTCCGCCACAAAGGTTTGGAGAGCCCATCCATTGGGCATTAAAAGCAACACCTATCGTATCTTGAGTTATTTTATCTAAACCCAATACGGTACCTAGTACATGAGTCCCGTGATCACCACAGTTAAATGGTGTTTCACTATTGTAATAATCTCCCATAAACCAGGCTTCAGAATTATTTGTGGTATATCCTCTATATCTATCGCTATAAGAAGCATGATTTGGATCAATCCCAGTATCAGCAACTAGAGCAATTTGACCATAGCCTGTATAACCAAGTTCCCAAAGCGCCGGTGCATTAATAGCTTTTAAACCAGTTTGTATGGTTGAAGGCATGGGTGTTGAAGGGGACGAACTTTCCTCTTCTGTCAAAAGTAGAACTCCCTCAATACCTATCCATTGAATCATGGTATTATTGCTCAGTTCTATTATGGACGCTAGATCACAGGTAAAAAAAATAGCATTTGCAATCCAAAAAGATTTAATACTATTTTCCTTTACGCCATCCATTACCTTCAAATTATCAAGTAAAGGTGCTTGACTAGATTTGGCTTTACTTCTCAATGCCTTATTGACTGCGACTGACTTTGAGTGAACATCAGAATAGCTGGCTCTTGAATTAAATTGATTAAAATCTAGTTTATCTTCCAAAACAACATAAATATTGAAATCCTGATTGGGATCTGAATTTATGGCTTCTAAAAGGTTCTGATCAATAAGACTGAGATTTAACTCTTGAGCAGATATTTGCGTAATAAATACAATACAGAAAATTACTACTGGTAGGATTTTGAACATAGTTAATTTATACTTAAAAGTCATTCTTGAGTGTGCATCACAAGTTAAGGAAAATAGGCTTCAAATGTTGGGATATTGGTTCTTTTGTAGCCATAAAGACCAGATCAATTTCAGATAGATTATTCTGATATATGTATATATATATTATCACAAATCTCGATTTTTTTTTAAAAATTAAACTTTAACTAAATATTGACATTATGATTAGTCTGATATTTAAGATATATGCTGATGTAATCCCGTAAATTTTAGATTCATACATATAAGATAATATAGGATATAAATCGACTCCCATTAATTATTAAATAGATGTCTAATCTGACGTAAATAACACTAAATTTTCCACTCCTTAATTACTATCTTGTGTTTAGATTACAAATCTCCTAACAACAACCTTCAATCTATAAAAGAAATTTCTGAACTAGTTTTCATTGTTTAATGAATTCTGAGTTTAACGAAAATAAAAATCTTGGGAAATGTCAGCAATGATGATTTCACAAGAATTTTGTATTAAAACTATTTAACATTCACTAATACGGAAATCCTTTAAAAGATGGAAAAACCAGTACTAGCACTAAAGCATTTAATTACAAAATGCTTGCATGGAACTACAAACTTATTTGCTTTCGGAATTTTAACGATAGCATTTTTTTGCCAATCCAACATTGCTTTCGCAGAAATTATTGATTTAAACACTCTAACATTGTGTAATGATGTTACGGATGGTGGAGAAGTCACTGGAAATGAAAGCGGTTGTAACAATCCTATTTTTGATCCAAGTATTATCACTAGTGTTACGCTTCCTTCTGGAGGTGGTACGGATCCAATTGAATATCTTTGGATATATACTAATGATGACCCTAATGGTACGTTTGCTATATGGCATCCAATACCAGGATCTTCTGATCCTTTTTATGATCCAGGACCAATTTCAGAAACCACATACTATAGAAGATGCGCGAAAAGAGCTGGATGTCCAGAATTCGTAACCGAATCAAATTGGATATGCAAAGAGGTAAACTGCGCGTTACCAAACATTGGAGATACTGTATTCGTTGATGAAAATGGAAATGGTATCCAAGATCCAGGAGAAGCTGGAATTGCAAACATTAAAGTCAAACTTATGACAGCAGGAGCTGATGGTGCATTTTGTACACCTGACGATGTTATGGAAACGATGCAATTCACCGATTCGAACGGGAATTACCTTTTTACAGATGTTCAACCTGGGACCTATTATATAGATTTCTGTACAGACAATCTTCCAACTGGTTATAGCTTCACAAATGCTAATCAAGGAACAAATGATGATCTTGATAGTGACGCCGATCCTGAAACTGGCAAGACAAATGTATTTACTGTAAACTATGGTGATGAGGACGACCTATCTTATGATGCAGGTGTTGTTGTTGATAAAATAAAAGTTGGTGATACTGTTTTTTCTGATACAGATCAAGATGGTATCCAAGATGCTGGCGAGGCTGGTGTACCAAATGTGAAAGTAAAATTATTTTCCTTAGGTGCTGATGGAGTTTATTGCACGGATGATGATGTCATGGAAGAAATGATGTTTACAGATGGCAATGGAAACTATCAATTTATGGTATGTGCTCCAGGAACATACTATGTTCAATTTTGTGAATTACCTACTGGCTTTATATTTACATCAAATGAACAAGGAGGAAATGATGATCTTGATAGTGATGCTGATCCAACAACAGGAAAGACGCCTCCTTTTACGGTTAATCCTGGAGATCCAGACATTACTGACATAGATGCAGGTATTATTCCAGCTTGCAATGTAGTCTTTACAATTACTTCAACTAATCCAACTTGCAACGGTGCCAATAATGGCACTGCTACCGTGAATGTAAACTCAGGTACTGCTCCATTCACTTACTCATGGTCTGAATCTTTTGGTACTGCTTCAACTGCTTCTGGTATTGGTGGTGGCACTGTATGTGTTACTGTTACAGATGCAAACGGATGTGTTGCTACTAACTGTGCTGAATTTTATGAGCCAGAACCATTTGAAATCGTTGGCACAACTACAGATGCTACTTGTGGTGATACTAATGGTTCTATTATGATAACTGGTGCGATTGCTTCAGTTGTTTGGAACAATGGTGCAACTACAAACACAATAAACAATTTAGCTGCTGGACAATATTGTGCAACTGCCACTGGATACAATGGTTGTATTTCTCAAAAATGTTTTAACGTTGGAACTACTGGTGATTTAAATTTCACACTAAACAAACATGATGCAAATTGTGTAGGTGGAAGTGATGGTTCTGCTTTCGTTGTTGTTCTTTCAGGAACGGCGCCTTATACTTATGTATGGTCAAATGGCGCAGCTACTGCTGCTATTAATGATGTTACACCTGGAGAATATTGTGTAACAGTAACTGATGCTGCAGGTTGTCAAAACGCAAAATGTACAACAATAGGCGCACCAACTGCAATTGCAATTGATGGTTCTACTGATGATGCGACTTGTGGTCAAGACAATGGAAACGTTTCCATTAATGTAGCTGGCGGCACTGCTCCATATACTTTTATCTGGAATGGCGTACCAACTCTTAATAGCGAGGATTTAGTTGATGTCCCAGCTGGTCCATATACTGTTTTTGTGACTGATTCTAGAGGCTGTACTGCTGAAGCAGAATTTGGTGTTGGACAAAAAGGTTTAACAAGTATTTCAGTACATGCATTTGATGCAACATGTAGCAATTTGAATAATGGAACCGCTGTTGTTTCACTCACTGCTGGAAGCCAAGAATCTCCTTATACTTTTGACTGGTCTAATGGAACAATAACTACAAATGGTGATATTGCTAATTTAGTCCCTGGTGACTATTGTGTTACTGCAACAGATGCATTAGGTTGTGAAGCAGTAGATTGTTTTGAAATTCTTGGACCAGATGCTATTCAAATAGAAGGTACTGTCATTGATGCTGCTTGTGGAGCAAGCAATGGAAGTATTACAACTCAGATAACAAGCGGAACAGGTCCTTTTACTTATGCTTGGGATCATGGACCAATTACAAGTTCAATTTCAAATTTGGCAGCAGCTGAATATTGTGTGGAAGTTTCCACAACTAGTCTTTGTGTTTCAAGAAAATGTTTCACTGTAAATGGTGGATCTGATATCACTTTAAACTTAAACGCATCTGATCCTACTTGTTCTGATTCAAATGACGGATCTGTTACTGCTACTACTAGTGGTGGTACCGCTCCTATTTCAATAGTTTGGTCAAATACATCTACTGGTGGTATGGTAAATGGTCTAGGCGCAGGAGAAATCTGTGCAACAGCTACTGATGCAAATGGATGTACGATGACGCAATGTGTTACACTTGTAGCACCAACATCAATATTAGTGATACCAGAAATAAGCCATGCGACATGTGGAGAAAGCAACGGTAGTATTGGATTTGCAGTATTTGGAGGAACAGGAATAAAATCATATGATTGGGGTATTGGTCAATTTGGACCAGCAATTATAAATCTAGCTCCAGGAGAGTATTGCATAACCGTAACTGATGAAAACAATTGTGCTTTAGAAGAATGCTACACAATTAATGGTGAATCAGACATAGTATTAGACTTAAACTCTACTAATCCTACTTGTTTTGATTCTAATGATGGGGCTGTGATGGCGACAACAACTGGTGGAACTGCACCTGTATCTTTTACTTGGTCTAATGGAGGTTTAGACAATAATGTTACAGGCTTAGGAGCTGGAGAAATTTGTGCTACAGCAACGGACAATAATGGTTGTACCATGACGCAATGTGTTACACTTGTAGCACCAACAGAAATTGACTTTAACATTTTTAGCCAAGATGCAACTTGTGGTCTTAATAATGGTCAAGCATTTGCAGATGGTAATACATTAAATGGTGGAACTCCTCCCTATTCTCTATTATGGAATAACGGAGCAACGACTTATATAATTAATGACCTTGCATCTGGTGAGTATTGTGTTACGATAACTGATGCAAATGGTTGTACCAAAGCACTTTGTACGGAAGTTGAAGATATCCCAAGCTTTGGTGTTACATCCACTATTTCAGATCCAACATGTGGCCAAGCTAATGGCTCAGTGACGATAGAAGCTGTAGGTGGTACTACACCAATTACTTATAATTGGAATGTATCAGGAAATACAGCTACTTTAAATAACTTAAACGGAGGCACTTATTGTGTGACTATTACAGATGCTAACGGATGTACTTACGAAGACTGTGCGACGCTTAATGAAACTTCTCAAGTAGTATTTGATTTTACTAAAACACCTTCGACTTGTGGGCAAGCAAACGGTTCTATAACTGTAGATCCTGTGAGAGGTGTAGCACCTTTTACGTATCTATGGGAAGATGGTTCTGTTAGCGCAACAAGATCAAATCTAGCTGCTTCTTCTGTAGCAGAATACTGTGTGACGGTCACGGACGCGAACGGTTGTACCCACGATGACTGTTTTGATCTAGATGGAACAACTTCTAACTTAACAGTTGGCGTCACAATTTATTCTTCAACTTGTGATGAAGCTAATGGAAGTATTACTGCAAGAGGCCTTGACGGGGTTGCACCATACAATTATGTATGGAATACTGGAGCAACAACAGATGAACTACTAAACATACTTGGAGGAATCGAATATTGTGTAACAATAACTGATGCAACAGGTTGCACTGCTGCAGAGTGTTGGACACCTGATAACTTACCAGATGTAGATTTAGAAATCACATTTACAAACCCAACTTGTCATGATTCAAATGATGGTACTGCTACAGCAATTGCAAGTAATGGTACTGGACCATTTAATTTTGTTTGGAATGACTTGTCAACTGGAAACTCGATAGTTGGCTTAGGTAATGGAGAAGTTTGTGTTACTGTGGTTGATGATGCAGATTGTACAATTACAAAATGCGTAACTCTTATTGCTCCAACAGCTTTGACATTTGGTCTTGGTGTTGGTTCTGCTAATTGTGATATGAACAATGGCTCTGCTAATGTAAATAATGTTACAGGTGGTACAGCTCCTTATACTTATAATTGGAGTAACGGTGCAATGACTCCAATCCTAGCAAACCTATCGGCTGCTGAATATTGTGTTACAGTAACGGATGCAATGGGATGTACTGAAACTGCTTGTGGTACTGTTGTAGACGTACCTGGTTTTGATCTCGGAATATCAGGAGTAAACCCAACTTGTGGAGAAAACAACGGTTCTGTAACGGTAAGTCCAAATGGTGTAGGAACTTATACTTATGAATGGAATGTAACTGGAAGCTCACCAACAATAACAGGATTAGGAGCAGGACAATATTGTGTAACTGTAACGGATCAAATTGGATGTTCGAGCGACTTATGCTTTGAACTGATTGGTTCTGAAGGACCAACTTTAAATGGTTCTGCTACAAATACTACTTGTGGAGAAGACAATGGATCAGCTACTGCTACAGCAAATGGAGGAGCTACACCATATACATATTTATGGACAGGAGGAGCCACAGGGAATAGCATCAACAACTTAGCAGCTGGCACTTATTGTGTTACTGTAACAGATGCCAATGGCTGTATTGAAGATATGTGTTATGATGTTCAAGATTCAAATCCTTCTATAGTGACTTTATTTGGCCCAGCGCCAATTTGTCCTGGAGAATCTGATGTAATTGAAATAATCTCAGTAATAGGAGCTGGGACAACCTATGCTTGGTCTTCAAATGGAGGTGTTTTAGATTCTGCTACAGGCAGTACTAATAACTTTACTAGTAATACGCCAGGTACTTACACCATTACTGTTGTATGTACAGATGCTAATGGATGTACTGCTACTGACATGGTGGACATTGTTGTCAAAACTCCTACTGAATGTGGTATGGAGGACAAAGTAAACATTGGAAACTACGTTTGGTTTGACTTTAACGAAAACGGTACACAAGATACTTTCGAGCAAGGAATAGAAAATATAAAAGTAAAATTAATTTCAGCTGGTACAGATGGAATGTTCAATACAGCAGATGATGTGGTGGTAGATATGCAAATGACTGATGCCTTGGGTTATTACTTATTTGAATGTGTAGAACCAGGGGAATACATCATCGAATTCTGTTTAGACAGTCTTCCAGTTGATACTAAAATTACAACTCAAAATACTGGTGGAGATGATGCGATTGATTCAGATGCTGATATGATGACGGGACAAACAGATCCTTTCACCGTGGTAGCTGGACAAGATGATGATTTATCATTTGATGCTGGTATTATTATAGATGAAGATGGACCTTGTGATAACATAGTAAGTGGTGGAGAGATTTGTTGTGATCAAGTGCTTTGTGGTGCTGGAGCAACAGCAGACCCTATTACTTCAGTTACTGTTGCCTCAGGAGGTTCTGGAACTTTAGAATACTTGTGGATGATGACAAACAACCCTGGTCCTTTTGATCCAAACACTTGGACAGTAATTCCAGGAGCTACTTCTGTTGATTATGCTCCAGGACCAGTATTCCAAACGACCTATTATGCAAGATGCGCAAGAAGAGCTGGTTGTACTGGATATTTAGAAGCAAATATCATAACAATTGAAATCAAAGACTTACCAAAAGCTGAAATTGTTGGATTGCCAGCAGTTAATTGCAAAGATGAATCTATTTCTTTCTCTGCTGCAGACGGTGGTGTTGCGGCAACTTACGCTTGGGACTTTGGAGTTGATGCAAATCCAGCAACATTTAATGGAAGAAATGTTTCAGGTGTCAGTTGGTCTTCAGTTGGTACTAAAACTATTACTTTGACTGTTACTCGATTAGGATGTACAAGAACAACAACTCAAGACATTATTGTTGAAGATTGTAGCGGATCTAGATTCATGAGATTTGTTGCTAATGCCGCTGCTGATGAGCAAGTTGAACTTGAATGGGAAACTAATGAAGAGTTAAATGACTTTGTATTTGTGATAGAGCATTCAATGGATGGTGAAGAATTTAAAATCATTTCTGACATGCAAGGAAAACTTGCTGGCCAAGGTTCTAAGACTTATGAGTTTATGCATAAAGAAGCTAGACCTGGAAGAAACTATTACAAGGTGAAGCACATTGACTTTACTGGAGAATCTGTTTCAACAGATGAAGAGATGATTATTATTCATGAAAATGAAAGACAAAAATTCATCTTGTTCCCAGTTCCAACGATAGATGTTGTGAACTTTGAATCTTTAAAGTTAACTGATGAAACAGGCTTGATTCAAGTTGTTGATGCATATGGTCATACTTTAGATGAATTAGTTATTCCTGCAAATACTAAGAGAATGCAAGTGGATCTTTCATCTTATCCAACTGGAGCATACTTTTTATACATCAAATATGATTCTGTTAGAATGAGGGCCCATAAGGTCATGAAAACTAGAGATTAAAGAACATAAAAAACATACACAATTTGAATTGCCAGAAATTAGGACCTCCTAGTTTCTGGCTTTTTTATTACATATTCTTCTAATATATGAGGGAACTAATTCTTTTTTCTCCTTGTTTTCAAGATAATCACACATACCTAAAATGGCCTAAGGATCACTTATTCAGGCTTGAAAGTGCCTAAATTACTGGCCAAATTGCAATATAAAAGGACAACACCCATCTTAGATGATGATTTTTTATCATCTTTTAACATAACCGTAACTTAAGTAAAAGACCATATGACGTTTTTGAAACGTCTTAAAGGAAATGAATCGATTATTCGATTTGTAATAGGCAGGCCTAAAAAGCTAATTTTTTAATTTAAAAAAAAAAGTATGAAGAGCCTAATGATTTTTATGAGTTTTCTTACAATCTTGACCTCAGCATTTGGTCAGGTTAAAGAACAATACCGAGACACCTCAAATACTTCGACAATAGTCGTGGTCAAAAATGACGAGACCATAGATCAAGATGTTCTTGATGACTATTTCGATTTGAATGAGATGTCCATGAATGATCAAATAATGATCACTACTGCTCCAGACATTGCAACTGCATCAGCAGATTTAAATGGAGAAATTTTGGTACAAGAGCGTAACAATGTTGAAACTACTGAAGTAATTGAAGATAAAAAAGAGGTCATTCGCAAACCGATTAATGTGAATAGAACAGCAGCCAGATCTAAAGCTAAAGGCAGTTACCAAGTTAAGTCAAGAGTGGATGTTATGAAAGCTTCAGAGAAGAAATACTTCAAAGGAAAGCGCAAGAAAAAGAAGAAAAAGAGTAAAAGAAATAAAAAATCTTCTGGCAGCTGCTATGGATTTTAAGAATTAAATACTACAGATTAAAAACGTCTTTTGAGTAAAATCAGAAGACGTTTTTTTTATTCCTGCGTAGTAAATGGAATGCTGGCACCAATGAAAAAGTTTTGCGATTCATTATAAATGCTTTCCGCTCGATTTTTACCAATATTTAATAAGCCGAAATAGTAATTAAACCCAACTGCTAACTTTACTTTTTTAGCAATTATTTTTTCTAATCCAACGCCGAAAGTCACTCCAGTATCTACTTTTGAAAGTCCACTTTTAGTGAAGTCTATTTCTTCCCTTGCTTGCTCATTTAGCTCTCTATCATCTATCATTATAAAATGAGACTTCCCATCAACTGCGACACTAATACTAGGGCCTATCAATCCATAAACTAAGTAATCCGAAAATTTGAGTTTATACTTGGCTAAAAGAGGAACCTTAATATATTTGATGTCATTAAAAACATAAAAGAAATTAAGTCCTTCAATATCTCGCTTATATAGCACAGAACCTTCTTTAGAATATTGAATTTCGGTTTGCAGATAAAAATTTTTCTTTATCTTTTTTTCAACACTTATAGAATATAAGACCGAATGTCTAGATTTTTGATTAATAGTGAAAAGCTCATCGTCCAATCTTAGAGGAGTTTTTGAAACGGAAAAACCACTTTGGACGCCTATATAAGTTTGAGCATGAGATATATTGAATATAAATAATAGAAGAAAAACTAGTTGGTAAAGCTGTGATTTCATATTCGTTTCAATTAATCCAAAGACTTTTATTGTAACGGAGAAATCTATTTCTTATTTTTCGGCTCAAAACATTAACCTATAGAGCCATTTTTTCTGCCATTTCAAGGCCTTTCTTATAGGCGTCTAAACATCTGAGTCTTGCAGCCTTATGGTCTACAATTGCTTCAGGATAATCTTCTGTTCCAAATTCGGGAACCCATTTTCGAATATATTCTAAATTTTTATCAAATTTTATCTGTTGGGTGTAAGGGTTAAATATCCGAAAATATGGGGCTGCATCCGTACCACAGCCTGCTGCCCATTGCCAACCACCATTGTTACTAGCTAAATCAAAATCAAGCAATTTCCTGGCAAAATAAGCCTCTCCCCATTTCCAATCTATTAGTAAATGTTTGCTCAGAAAACTAGCAACAACCATTCTGATCCTGTTATGCATATGCCCCGTTTCATTTAGCTCTCTCATACCTGCATCAACAATAGGATAGCCAGTCATTCCTTTTTGCCAAAGTTCATATTCTCGCTCATCATTTCTCCATTCAATAAAAGAATACTTATTTCTGAAAGGGCCATCAACAACATGTGGAAAGTTTGCTAAAATCATAGCATAGAAATCCCTCCAGATCAATTCATTTAAGAATGTTTCATTTAAAGCAGAAGCTTGTCGCGCTTTATCTCTTATACTAATAGTCCCAAATCTAAAATGCATTCCCAATTTTGAAGTTCCATTGAGAGCGGGAAAATCTCTGTTTTCAGTATAGTTTTTTATCAATACTCTTTTAACTACTTTAGATGGAAATACAAAACTGCTTTTCAAAAAGCCCATTTCTTTTAATGAAACAGGTTTAAATTTTTTGGCAAATAATTTATTTGCTTGCTTCGACAAACTTTCTGAGGCAAAACTTTTGAAGTAGGTTGAATCTTTGAAGGAATTAGTTTTGGAGCCTGATAATATTTTTGCTTTCCAAACTTTTGAATAAGGCGTAAATACAGTGTATGGTGTAAGATCCTTTTTTAGAACTTCATCAGTATCAAAAATGACTTGATCTTTAAAATCATTAAAAGAAATATTCTTTTTAGCTAAATAAGATTTAATCTTAGCATCTCTAGAGATGGCATAAGGCTCATAGTCACGGTTTGTATAAACAGTATCAACATTAAATTCTGAAGTTATTTCTTTCCAAACCTTAGTTGGCTCCCCATATTTAATCAATAAACTGCCAGCTCTTTCTTCTAAACTTGATTTTAACTCTAGGACTTGTTGATAAATAAAGGTAAGTCTAGGATCATCTTTGTCTTCAAGCTTGTCTAATATTTGTTTATCAAAAATAAATAAGCACAAAAGATTTTCATTGTTTTTCAAGGCATGATAAAGTCCTGCATTATCATTCAACCTCAAATCTCGTCTAAACCAAAAGATGCTTATTTTTTTTTTCATTTCTTATTGTAAGTTCTACCAATCAAATCGAAACTTATAAACAAGCATCAAGATTTTTGGTTCATCTCTTCTTCCATGACAACAGCATTTTTTGAATTTAAAATTTTAGAGGCTCTATAATAATTTACTTTGCCACTAAGGTCTCCTTCCGTTATGACTTTAATGCCTTCCCATTTTTCGCCACAATCATTATAGATCTCCGCACCATCCAAAAGAAGTTCACCTCCTGGCTGTACTTCAATACGTGCGCCAGCCGGTAGTGCTACTTTGCATCTTATTGTTAATTTTCCTCCCTTTTCTATAATAATATGGCCTTCTAATTCTTTACAGGCATTCCATTCGATGTCTTCGCTAATTCGAATGGTTTTGTTCTCCCTCAATTTGCACCATCTCTTGATCAAGAGATTTCTCTTGGTAGGATTTCTAGATGCTGTCATTAAGACATTACCAATCTGACAAGGAGTATATGCCGATCGGTATGGATTGTAATCCATGACATTATTTGAGGCTACCTCACATGGTGGTTTACCTGTTGCTGACCAACAATTTTCATGCATGGGTGTATCATCACATCCATCTCTTCTCCAAGAATGTTTTAAACTGAATACATGTCCAATTTCATGATTCAAGTTTTTAGGTGGTATCCATTTTAGCGGGTATGTTTTTTTGCCGTCTACTATTTCTGTATAGTTTGCCGTATGGTACCAGTAACCTCCTTTAACCCAAGTACTAAAAGCAATCCCATTTGAGCTAGCTTTAAAAGTCTTTGAACCAATGCTATCAAGGTGGATATCCTGAACTATCACATTTAATACCTTACCCTTTTGGATGCCGTATTTTTCAAAAACCTTTTTATCATAATTGTTTCTATTCTTTCCTTTGATATTTACATAGTAATGGTCATCATCATTATGAAAATAAATCCCATCATCTCCTGGAATCGATGGGTCTGGGGTTAATTTATAAGTATATCTCAGAGGAAGCACCGGTGTATCATTTCCAACTGGTAGGTTCATTTTACGGTTTTTCTTTAGGCTGCCCTGTGCTGACCAAAGAAGCTGATTCATATATTTGGTACCTTCTACTTCTGAAAAATTGCCTTTTCCTTCATTATCTCTGATTATATGAAAATTGACTTTTATATACTTAATCGGAAAATGATCTAAATGATCGGGATCAGGCACATAATTCATTGGATCCCTACAAGGATCTCCTAATTCTTGAAGCCTGGCTGATAGGCTTCTATCCTCCACTTTTTGTATACTATTAACGAATTTGGCATTCTTTTTCGTTTTACAGGAAAAAGCCAATAAAATAACTAATATTGTAACAAAGAAAGCTTTGAAGGACATTGATAATTAATTAATTTTGAAGCTAAGATTTAATCCAAATTTCTACATATTACTATAAAAGTACAATTATGAGGCATATTTTTTTCTCTATTATGGCAATGGCCCTATTTTTAACATGTTCTTCTGATGCAAGTGTCGCTGAGAATGGTGCAAAAAAAGATGATGCTCCAAAGCAACTACTGGAAGCAAGTCCAAATGTAGATCCCAGTATCCTAGCATTATTGGAGGAGGTTAATAAGAATCCAAATGACCACGAAGGAAATGCACAAAAATTGAATAAAGTAGGAATGGCATTTATTGAGGCAAAGAAAACCACCCAAGGGGTAAATCTACTAACCCAATCATTAAGAAACCATTTCAGTTCTTCTCATACTGCTCAAAATGCTTTTGATTTGATGAATGTCTACAAAGACAAATATGTTGGGGCTAACAATCATCAAATCATGGCTCAGGCAATAAAATTAGCTTTCCCTACATTTTCAAAGATGTCTGAAGTTGAAGCGAATATCCCTAAAAATTCAAAAGGGATCGTAGAGAATATTAACGAGATCAGACAAAACATGACTGATAAAGAGACTGGTCGATTGGATCTTAAAAAGGCTAATAGCTACATTAACTACACAGAGATTTATGCCATGATGCAACCAAAAGAAAAAAATGTACCAGAGCTTTTACAAAAAGCTGGTGAAGTAGCAAGATCGATTAGAGCTTATCCAAAATCAATTGATATTTACGATTGGATTTTAAATAAATATGGGGACACTTCCTTTGCGTCTCAAGCATTGTTTATGAAAGCATTTACCTTTGATAATGAACTTAACGATAAGAAGAAAGCAAAGGCCTACTATGAAGACTTTCTAAAAAAATATCCAAAAGATTCTTTTGCAGATGACACAAAATTCCTTTTAGAAAATATTGGAAAAACCAACGAGGATATAATTAAGAGTTTTAATAAGGATACTAAACCTGGAGCTGGTAAAAAATAAGATGCACAGTCTAATTAGAGATTGTCGAATGAATTTTCACTAAGGGATGCCTTTGGTATAATCCAATAAAAAGGACTCGGGCATGCCCGAGTCCTTTTTATTGGATTAATGCTTCGCAACAATAATGTCACGCCTCTGGGGTTTTTTGCCGTACTTCTAATACCCCTTACTTAAGGATAATCAATTGCTTATCAAAAGGGTCCAGAGCAACGCCTTTAACTTTGGCGTAAGCTTCTACTCTATAGGTGGAAGAAACATTTTCAAACCATTTCATTGCTTTGACAACTCCCCCGACTAAGATGTTTGAGGATTCCAATTCATCCATTTCGGATTCTTTTAAACTATAAGGAAGTTTGAAACTTAATTCTACTGCTTTATCGGCAGGAATTTCAATTTCTTTTTGTAGGTCTATTTTGCCAAGTAAATATTCATCTGTCAACTTTTCTTTACTTCGGCCTCGTGAATATTTTTCAACAAGTTTAATTTCAATTGAGGTTACAACATGTGGATTCATAGAAGAGAGTCTAATCTTTCCACTTATTTCTTTTAGTTCAAATGCTACTTCCTCTGGCACAATCAACTCTACCTTGACGCCTTCAATGCCTAACCATGATTTAACTTTTCCAAACATTATACTAATCTTTTATGCCAACTTTCTTTTAAAGGCTTTATCCATTGTGATTCAAATTGTTTTTTAGTTTGGACCAAATGGTCAAATACTTTTGTGTTATCGTTTATCATATTGCCTTCATAAGCCTTTTTAAAATCAGCTTGATTTAAGCTATGTACGTTATTATTTTCAATATAACTGAAAATCATTCGATTAAAAAGGTCTTTATGATACTTTTCGCCCAACATTTTGACGAAAGACACTGATTTGTCGATAGAACAACCTGAGGCACCAGCCTTACTCTCATCAACCATCAAGACAATAAATCGCTTATGAAAAATCTTTGCAGTGGCAAAAAGGGCTTGATTATGAGCAGTCCAATCCTGGCAGAATTTTAATAACATATCGGAAGCCGCATCATTTTCTTCTTCGGTGAAAGGGTCTTTGGCGTAATAGATCCAAATCCTACTATGTTCTGGAAAGGCTTCCCAATTCATTTTACTTATAATTTATTATTGTTCACTATCAATTCTGCGAGATCATAAACCATTACTTCGTCTTGCTTGTCAAAAGACTTTACACCATCAGAAAGCATGGTTATGCAAAAAGGACAATTGGCGGCTATGATGTTAGCACCAGAAGCCAGGGCCTCCTCTACCCTTTCCGTATTAATACGCTTATCACCTGGTTCATCCTCTTTAAACATTTGGGCGCCACCAGCGCCACAACAAAGTCCATTGGACCTAGATCTCTTAAGTTCAACAAGGTCGTTGTCTAATTGTTCTAAAATGCTTCGTGGTGCCTCGTACACTCCGTTTACTCGCCCCAAATAGCAAGAGTCATGGTAAGTAATCTTTTTTCCTTCAAAAACACCTCCTTCTGCTATTTTTAATCGTCCCTCATCAATAAGTTCTTTTATAAATTGAGTATGATGAACCACATCATAATTACCACCTAAATCAGGGTATTCATTTGCAATCGTATTAAAACAATGCGGACAGGCAGTTACAATTTTTTTGACATTGTACATATTGAGCATCTCCACATTTTGGAGTGCTGTCATTTGGAAGATGAACTCATTTCCCGCTCTTCTTGCTGGGTCGCCTGTACAACTTTCTTCTGTTCCCAAAATAGCAAAATCTACTTTTGCCTCCTTAAGGATTTTACAAAAAGCTACGGTAACCTTTTGTGCTCTTGCATCAAAACTACCAGCACAACCGACCCAAAATAAAATTTCTGGATGCTTGTCCTCTGCTGCCAATTGAGCCATTGTCTTTATTTCAAATGCTGCTCCCATATATCTCTTATTTTTGAATGATCAATTTTCCAGTACCAATCATGCTTTGATCTGAAAATAATTTATAAATCAACAAGCCAGTTATCCCTTTAATATCATTAAGTGAAAACTGGTTATATTTTGTCGTCAATTGAAAGGATTTTAGTTTCATCCCCATTTCGTTAAATATTTCTAGTGTGGTTTCTCCGTTTAAAGTTATTTCATCCAGTACTACATTGATTTCATAAGAAGCTGGGTTTGGGAAGATGGTAATATTTTTCTTATCATTAAGTTCTTCCTTACTAGTGATATAATTCGCGTTGAACAAGGTTTGTAATGAGTCGATAGGTTCTGCAAGATTTGTGGTGCTGGGTACGTTCAAGTTTAAATACAAATCGTTGATAGCGTCGTCTTTTTTTGCTACTTTGAGAAAGGCAGATTTGGAAGAAATTCCATCAGGTAAACAGCGTGAATCAGCACCTGGTATATTTGCACCTTGCATGGCAGCCATTAATTTTTCAGCTAAACTTCCATTTGTATTTAAGAAGCCTTGCTCCATACCTTCTAAGACCTCTGGGCCGATAAGAATATTTCCTTGAATAGAATAGTTTGGACCAGTTATATGTGAAGCATAGGTTAAGGTTGTGTTGCCAGTGTGTGAAGCTACTTCAGCAAGCATATTGTCATTCAGTTTTGCAATCCCATACTGTCTGTCTTGCGTGCCACCATATTGACAGCCATCATTTGCTAATAGCCAGTCTAATGTTTCTTCCGCAGAAAGGTTATTACTCACCATTTGATTCATTCCATTGTTGCCGTTTATATTTGGTATGCAGACAGTAGCTTGAGAATTTAAGGCTCCAATCCCAGGAGAGATTGAAGAGATGATAACCGCGCCACCACAACCATTGCAATCTGCAGTGGTCAGGCATGTGGCCCCTGCTGATCCAACCTCACCAGTTTCTGCATCTACAGCAACAATTGAAAAGGTATGTTGAGCAGTAAGACCAGCGCAAAGAAAAAGCGTCATAAAAAACAAAGTACTCATCAATCTAGATAGCTGCATAATTAGGTCATTTTTTAAGCAATTAATTATCTTTTGGTTTTAATTGTTCTGTCCATTTATCTCTAGCATCTGGAATTTGCCAAACGGATCCTGTATTTTCTATACTCGTAAACATAGGCAACCAATCAGAAGGTCCAGCAGATTCTGTTAATATCTCATATCTTCTAAGTTTTAAGATTGGATCTAACGGGTTGATCATTACAGGGCAAGCTTCAACACAAGCATTGCATGTTGTGCAGGCATGTAATTCTTCCTTGCTTATATAATCGAATAATGATTTGCCATCATCATAATTTTTAGCTGTCAATTTTGCTCCATCTTCTCTTTTAGCTTCAGCAATAAATTCAATCTTGCCAGTATCCATGTTCAAGCCAACCTCTTCTGCTCTATCTCGAATGTCCATCATAATTTTACGCGGAGATAATTTCTTTCCAGTAATATTAGCTGGACAAACAGAAGTACAACGCCCACACTCGGTGCAAGTATAAGCTCCCATAATATCTCTCCAACTTAAATCAAAGATATCCTTAGCTCCAAATTCTGGGATTTCTTCATCCATAGCAGATTCGTCAAATGCGGCATTTGGATCCATCATACTTTTCACTTCATTCATGATCGCCGGCATATTGTCCATCTGACCTCTAGAATTCAATTTCGCCCAGTATACATTTGGGAAAGCGAGCATGATGTGTAGGTGTTTTGAGATTGGCAAGTAATTTAAAAAAGAGAAGACAACCAATATGTGTCCCCACCAACCAATTCTCTCAATAACATGTAAAGTACCTACTGATTCTATTCCACCAAACAACATGGGCCCTAGCCAGTCACTAATGGCAAAATTAAATGAACCTGTTACACCTTCCATCATATGTGCATGAGTAGCCGCTCTATTAAAAAGCACTTCGTCTGCCCCATTCATCATCATTACAAAACAAATAAGTAGAATTTCTAGGTATAGAATAATATTTCCGTCAAGCTTGGGCCATCCCTCCATCTCAGGTTTATGAAATCTTGGTAGTTTTAAAAGGTTTCTTCTAATTAGAAATATTAAGGTTCCTATAAAGGCAAGAACAGATAAGATTTCGATTATTGAAAGTATGAAAGTATAAAAGCCTCCTAAATATGGGTAGAAAAATCTATGTTGATTGAAAACACCATCTATAAATATTTCGACCAATTCTAAAGAAGTCAAAAGAAAAGCCGCATAAATAAAAAAATGAAAGACGGCAGGAACAATTCTTTTAAACATCTTTTTTTGACCAAAAGCTATTAATAGTGTATTTTTTATCCGCTGTGAAGAGTCATTCACAAGTTCGACATCCTTCCCAAGTAAAATATTCCTCCTGATTTTAAAGAACTTTTTGAATGCCATGTAAAAGGCAGCGGCGGCAATAATGATAAAAATAATGACTTGAAGCATAAAGGCTTTTTTTAATAGACTGCAATTTATACCAATTTAAAATATAATTCTCACATATAATTGAGCGAATACTTAAATCGGAATTACTCATAAATATAAATGTTATTTATAAAAAATAGTTTAGTTGGGCTTTTTACGCAGGTCTTTTTATATTTTTGAACTTAAAGTTCCTTATGCAAATTCTAACGGATAAACAGATTAATCAAAAGATTCAACGATTAGCCATTGAGATATTAGAAAATAACCTCAAAGAAAAGGAGTTGATATTGGCTGGAATCAATAACAATGGGATGCATTTTGCCTCTTTGCTCATGAATGCTATCCTAGAGATTTCAGACAAAGAAATAACAGTAACTAGAATTAAGTTAAATCCAGCAAAACCAATTTCAGAGGAGATAGAAATCGAAATGCCCATTAAAGATCTAAATAAGAAGGTTTTGATCATAATTGATGATGTTGCTAATACTGGGAGAACTATATTTTATGCTTTTAAACCATTAATGGAATCCTTGCTTAAAAAAATAGAAGTTGCCGTATTGGTAGACAGAACCCATAAATCCTTCCCTATCAAGGTAGATTATTGTGGCCAAGAACTAGCTACTACATTGCAGCAAAATATTAAAGTAAAGATCATGGGTGAGAAGAAGGCAGTATTTTTGGAGTAGGTCAACTATAAATAAAAAGAGCCTCAATCCAATGGATTGAGGCTCTTTACTCTTAAATTATATTCCTAAAGCTTTGCTTTCTTTAAAAACTTGTATTGCTCTTTTGAAAGGAAGGACTTCATTTTTTTCACGGAGCCTTTTTTGATTTTTTTAAGGCCTTTTAAATAATCAGCAGAACCTTCACCAGATTTTTCAGTTAAGTTTCTTATCTTCTTTTGTTCCTGCATAGAGACCGTTTTGACCTGCTTAAGTTGTGTATCACTCAATGGCATGTTTGCATTAGCTAAAGCATTGCTAACAGTTTCTACTGCAGCTTGGCTTCTTATCTTGCTATCTCTTTTGCTCATTTTTTTGTTTTCCTTGGCCCAATCCTTATTATTAGATTTAGCTTTTTCCATCTTATCACTCTTTTGTTTCTTCTCAAGAGTATCATCCTGTCCAACAGAATCGCTTGCAGCCTTATTTGCTTTTTCTAGGTCTGCCTGTCTTTGTCTTTCTTCTCTTCTCTCTTGAGCTCTTCTTTTTCTTTCTTCCATAGACTGAACTTCCTCATCCGACAATTCTCTTGAAGTTTCTTCTGTCTTATCTCTTCTGTCAGTATGATCCTGCTTTTCATCCCAACCAGGAATTTGATCTTTATCAGAATCAACCTTATCATTTTTAGACCCCAAAGATCCGGCACCTCCAGCTTTGGGAGTTTGTCCAGAATCTCTTGCATTGGACTTCATGTTTTGAAAGGTAAGGTATTGCTCAGGTGTAAGAATCGCTTTCACCTCCGCATCGGATTTTCTCTTTACTCTATCAATTGCAGATCTATCTGTAGATGCAAGGGCACGAGCCTCCTTCATCTTTTCCATAGTATTTGTAAAACTTGCCGTCAGATCAGTCTTCTGTGTACTGGTTAGCGGGTGTCCAGCGGTATTGAGGGCCGATGAAAGTCTCTTAATTTTTTGTTCTACATTTTTTCCCATCTTTCCAGCTTGGGCAAATGCTGATGTGCTTAAAAATGCTGCAATTAATAAAAACAGTAATTTTTTCATTGTTTATGATTTTAATTCGAAATAGTTAACTATTAGACTTTAATAAAGATCAAAAGTAAGAATAGTATTTGTTAAGGAATGTATAAAGTTCGTTCATCGTTGTTCGTTCATCGTTCATCTTGTGGGTATTTAGTATTGATTAGGACAATTAGGGTGTTGCTGATACCCAGACTTCTCCATCTTCAAAGATTTCTTTTTTCCAAATAGGTACCGTTTCTTTTAGTGTATCTATGCAGTATTGACAAGCTTCGAAGCCTTCTTTGCGGTGTGGTGTACTTAAACAAATAATTACGGCTATCTCTCCAACAGATAGGTTTCCAGTTCTATGATGGAACGCTATTTTTGAAATAGGCCATTTTTTCATTGCAGTATCAACGATCTTCTTCATTTCTTTAATAGCCATTTTTTCGTAGGCTTCAAATTCCAGTCTGACAACCGTCTTGCTATTTGTATGATTGCGGACTCTGCCTACAAAGCTATTTGATGCACCAGAAGCGTCGTCTTTTACAAAATCAAGACAGGCTTGTGGATTGAGAGGGAGGTCTGTTATTTTGATGTCTTGCATGGAGAAATAAATGTAAAACAGAAAAATGTAAAATGTAAAAGTGAAAGTGAAACGTTTTGCCTTTTAACTATGGCTGTTTAAAATAGTCCTTTTAATTTTGTTTTAGCCTCCGCTTACTGGAGGAATGAGGGCAATTTCGTCATTTTCGTTTAAAATGGTGTCTGTGGAAGCATATTCGCTGTTGACAGCTATCATCAGGGAGCTTAATTTTTGAAATTCCTTATGTTCTGCACAAAGTTTGGCTTTTAATTGGCCTACTGTTGCGTGTTGGTCTAGCTCCAGATTTATGGCAGAAGTCCCTAAAATATCCTTAGAAATACCAAAAGCGAGAATTTTAACCTTCAATTTTTGAATTTTAATGGTAAATGGACGATAAAGTTTGAACAAGGAGGCTAATAAGTTAGTTAAATGGATTGAGGAATTAAACTTAATTAATCAGCACACCAAGAAGCAAAATAGTATATTTGCAAACTATGAAAAATTTCCGAAATTTTTGCGTGATAGCACATATTGACCATGGGAAGAGTACCCTATCTGATAGGCTTTTGGAATTTACCAAAACCATCTCAGAGCGAAATATGCAAAATCAAGCATTAGACAGTATGGACCTTGAGAGAGAGCGCGGGATAACCATAAAAAGTCATGCCATTCAGATGGATTATAAACATACTGATGGTCAACAATATACGCTCAATCTTATCGATACACCAGGGCACGTAGATTTTTCCTACGAGGTCTCTAGGTCTATTGCTGCTTGCGAAGGTGCGCTTTTGATTGTTGATGCCTCACAAGGCATTCAGGCACAAACTATATCTAATTTATATTTGGCCATTGAGCATGATCTTGAGATTATAGCGGTTATTAATAAGATTGATATGCCATCAGCTGACATTGAAGATGTCTCAGATCAAATTAATGATCTAGTGGGTATTGATCAAAAAGACATTGTTTTGGCTTCTGGAAAAACTGGTCAAGGGATAGAAGATCTTTTAGAAGCAATCGTTACTCGTGTACCGCCGCCAACAGGTGACCCAAATGCTCCAGTCCAAGCTTTGGTATTTGATTCCGTTTTCAATCCTTATCGAGGTGTTATTGCTTACTTTAAAATTTTAAATGGCACTTTAAATAAAGGAGATAAGGTAAAATTTGTAAATACAGGTAGAGAATATAATGCCGACGAGATTGGAATCCTACAAATGGATATGATTCCTAAAAAGACCATTTCGGCTGGAAATGTAGGATACATCATAACTGGGATCAAAGTTTCCTCAGAGATAAAAGTTGGAGATACCTTAACTAAGAAAGATAATCCTTGTGCTGAAGGAATAGATGGTTTTGAAGAAGTAAAACCGATGGTATTTGCTGGAATTTTCCCATTAGATAATGAAGATTTTGAAGACTTAAGAGATAGTTTGGAAAAACTTCAACTAAACGATGCTTCCTTAGTTTTCGAACCAGAATCATCTGCCGCATTGGGTTTTGGTTTTAGATGTGGTTTTTTAGGAATGCTTCACTTGGAAATTGTTCAAGAACGTTTATCTAGAGAATTCAATCAGGAGGTCATCACAACGGTACCCAACGTATCATATTTTGCCTATTCAACTAAAGGAGAAGTCTCCAAAGTTAATACACCTTCTGAGTTACCAAGTCAAAATCATGTCGATCGTATAGAAGAGCCTTACATCGTGGCACAAATAATCACCAAACCAGAATATATCGGTCCAATCATGACCTTGTGCTTAGAAAAGAGAGGTGTACTGACCCAGCAATCTTATTTAACAACGGAAAGAGTAGAGATGAGTTTTCATCTTCCGCTTGCAGAAATAGTATTTGATTTTTATGATAGGCTAAAATCCATATCAAGAGGATATGCTAGTTTTGACTATTCGCCATTGGAATATAGGGCTTCAGAAATTGTTCGTTTAGATATTTTGCTAAATGGAAATATGGTTGATGCACTATCTGCATTAGTACATAAGGATAACGCCTATGCTTTTGGTAGGAAGATTTGTGAAAAGCTTAAGAAGATATTACCTAGACAGCAATTTATGATTGCTATTCAAGCTTCGATTGGTGCGAAAGTAATAGCTAGAGAAACCATCTCTGCTATGAGGAAAGATGTAACTGCAAAATGTTATGGTGGTGATATCACCAGAAAGAGAAAACTTTTGGAGAAGCAAAAGAAAGGAAAGAAGAAGATGCGTCAGATTGGAAATATCGATGTACCTCAGAAGGCGTTTTTGGATGTTTTGAAGTTGGATTAAGGGATGGTGGTTGTTGTTCGAGTTAGATGTTCGAGTTAGATGTTCGAGTTAGCTGTTTTGGAACCACATAGAGCACAATAGGGTTTCACAATAGGCACATAGTATAAAAAAGCCAGAAATTGCAAGGGTGCAATTTCTGGCTTTTTGTTGCCATTTCTTCTTGACAACTTTCAACCAACAAGTATGAACTTATTTTAGTTGGATGCTGAGATCTAAATCAAACTCATCATAGATCGTTTTATCTCCTAGGTCATCGAAGAAGCTACCAGATCCATATTTTATATCAAAGTCTGTTCTGTCAAGTACCAAAGAGGCTGTAGCTGAAGGTCCTTCCATTAGGGCATTGAATTTAATTTCTTTAGTGATTCCTTTTATTGTCAAATCACCAGTTATTTTATAATCACCTTCTGCGCCTCTGCTGGCAACTTTGGTGATTGTGAAAGTCGCAGTGGGATGCGCTTCTACACCAAAAAAGTCAGGTGATTTTAAATGGCCATTAAGTTTGTCCGCCCATTCTCCTTGTAGATCTGTAGATTGGATTGAAGTCATGTCAAAGGTGAAAGTACCTTGAACAAGTTTGTTGTTATTGAAAACAAAAACACCTTCTTTGATCTTTAAAGTTCCGTAGTGTTCTCCAGCCACTTTATAAGCTTTCCAATTTATAACAGATTTGTCTGTGTCGACATAGATGGTTTCGTCAACATCAGCTGGCACCATTTCCACTTCTGGTTCTTGTGCAAATACAGAAACTGACAATGACAACAGAATGGCTATAAAGAAAGTTAAAGAATTCAATTTAATCATAATAATAATTTTAATTAGTAAATGAGCTATAACGCCATAAAGGTATTCAGAGTTTTGGGAAAAAGTATAAAATTTTTCTAGTGTCATTTAAGAGACTTTTTCTGAACTGAAGTAGTTAAAAAAAGCTTATCCATATATTATGAAAATTCGCCATTTGTAGTATATTTGACATGAGATACATTGTGAAACACTACCTAATCTACCTTGTATTTCCAAATAAAATAAAATGTGCTGTCCTTTTTAAGGGATTGCTTTTGTTGCTCAAGCAACCATATAAGAATGTGGTCATCTTTTCTTATAGTGCTTTTGCACTGAGAATAATGTTGATGAGGGGAGATTTATCTCCGCTCATTTTTTTTTGCATCTAGTTGAAAAACAAACTCCATTCTAAGCTGAGTTAAAGTTTTACGTGAAGCCTTTTTGCCTATGTTAGTAAGATGAAAAATGGGAAGGAGTATGATCCTTACCAAAAAGAGGCAGCTTAGATCAAATCAATTAGAGAACAAAAAATCAATCCAAAGTTTCAGTTGACTTCCTTATTTCTTTTGATTTTTTTGATGGATTTATGATAAGTCTGAGCGACTGATCGTAGGTAAAATAATTCCAAATCCAGTTTAGGAAAATAAAAACTTTGTTTTTGACACCTAAAATCGAGAATAAGTGAACAAACAACCAAACGTACCAAGCCATACGTCCACCAAATTTCATTCTTGGTAAATCTACTACCGCTCTATTTCTGCCTACAGTAGCCATTGAGCCTAGATCTTTGTAAGCAAAAGCACTAATTTTTTCTTTGCCTTTTGTAAAATAATTAGCCAAATGCTTACCCTGTTGTAAGGCAACCTGGGCAACTTGAGGATGTCCCCAAGGATATTCTTCCGAGATCATAGAGGCAGCATCTCCAATTGCATATATATTTTCAAGATTTTTAACCTTGCAATTTTCATCCACCACCAATCGATTTGATTTATCATAATAACTGTCGTGGATGCCATTAATTTTTAATCCTTTGACACCTGCTGCCCATATGACCTTATTGGTTCGAATTTTAGTCCCATCTTTCATGTAGACAAATTTTCCATCATAGTTTGTTACACGAGTATTTAAGCTCACTTGGACGCCTAATTTTTCTAAATATTTTTCAGCAGCATTAGAAGCATGTTCTGACATACCTTTTAAAAGTTTGTCTGCCCCTTGTACCAAGTAGATATCTACTTCATTAGAATCCAATTCAAAATAATCTTTAGGCAAAATGTACTTTTTCATTTCAGCTAAGGCGCCAGCCACTTCTACCCCGGTCGGTCCTCCTCCAACGATTACAATATCGATTAGTCCTTGTCTTTCATCATAATCTTCCGTGATTAATGCTTGTTCATAATCTGTAAGTATTTGATTTCTCAAGTAAAGAGAATCGGAAACAGATTTCATTGGTATGGCATTTTTTGCAATTTCTTCATTTCCAAAATAATTTGTACTGACCCCTGTGGAGATAATAAGATGGTCGTAATCCAAATCCCCAAGACTAGTATCAATACATTTTTTATCGGTGTCTACTCTGAGTAATTCTGCAACGCGAATGAATACATTTTTTCTATTTTGAAAGAGTTTCCGAAAAGGAAAAGAAATGGCAGAAGGTTCTAGCCCAGCCATGGCTACTTGATAAAATAATGGCTGAAATTGGTGATAATTGTTTTTATCAATAAGCACTACTTGAAAATCTGCTTTACATATTTTTCTTGCCAAAGCAACGCCAGCAAATCCACCACCTACAATAACAATTCGCTTAGTGTCTGCTTTTGGGATGTTAATAGTCATATTGGTTAATCTTAATTACAAATATCGCAAAAAGTATACTTAAATTCCTTTTCTTACATATCTTGAAGCCTCTAATCACCCAATCTTAACGTTGCCCTAACATCTAATAACATGCTAGTAAGCGTCTAAATTATAACTTATATCGTTTTACGAATAAGAATAATAATCTAAATGATTGATTATGAAAAAATTAAGATTAATAACGGGTTCATTATTGTGTTCACTAATGATACAAGCTCAAACAGTAAAGGTAGAAGGTTTTGTCTACGAAACTGACAATAGAGGTTACATAGAAAATGCAACTATCACGGTCAAAGGCAATGAGGCAGGTGCATTGAGAGGCATTTGCACTTCAGATAATGAAGGACATTTTGTTGTTGAAGTACCACTGGATGAGAATGGTTATAGTTTACAAGTTTCACATGAGCTTTTCTTTTCTAGAACAGATAGTTTATTTGCAACGGAAAAAGCTGGAGTATGGACCATTTTTTCTAAAGCTGAATTGGAACGGAGACCTGGGTATATCTTTGACGTAACCTTGGCAGAAAACAATACAAGGGGTGTCGCAGTGGTAGATGCCATCGAAGGCGCTCGCATAGAAATTTACAATAACACCACAAAGAAAGAGGTACTTTCGATAGAAGAACATCCATCACCAAATTTCAACTTTACCTTCGAAAGAGGAAACTACTATACTCTTCTGATTAGGAAGAAAGGATATTTAAATAAGAGAATTGAAGCCTTTGTTAACATTGATGGCTGTATCATGTGTTTTGAAGGTGTCAATAATATCACAGAAGTGATGACTCAAGGAAACGAAAAAGGAACCTTCTTAGGAAACGTAGAACTTGAACCAATTGCCATCAACACAACTTTCTCCTTAAAGAATATTTATTACGATTACGACAAGTCTTTTATTCGGCCAGATGCCGCATTAGAATTAGACAAAGTACTTGCTGTATTGAAAGATAATCCTGGAATTACAGTCGAATTAGGTTCGCATACTGATTCAAGAGGAAGAGACGCTTATAATATGTCTTTGTCAGAAGCACGAGCAGCTTCGGCTGTGGCTTATTTAGTACAAAATGGGATTTCTGCAGAACGCTTGACTTCCAGAGGCTATGGAGAATCCCAATTGGTAAACAGCTGCACCAATGGCTCAAAATGTAGTGAGGAAGAGCATCAGCAAAACAGAAGAACTGCCTTAAAGATCACAGGGATCGCTAAGGAAGATCCATTAGATAAAAAGACATTGAAACGAATCAAAGAAGATGAATATAACTTAGAAGAAATTCAGAATTCTGAGATCCAAATACGAGAAGGTGCATTACTACCGAAGGATTTGCAGGAGCTTTTGAAGAAGCAGTGATTATTTGGAAATCAGTCATTTAATTTACAATTTCAAAGAAATAGTCAGATAATACATAAGCCATTAAAAATCAACTTTTGATACTTGTTTAATTTAATTTCTTTACCTAGTTTTTACCTATAATATCCAAAAAAAGGTAATGCTCAAAAGCCATTTGTTTTCCTCCGGGTTTCTCCCTTGAAAGCCCACTCTATTTTAATTTTTGCTAAAGCAAAAATAGGTCAATCATTCCCAAAATCTCGCCAAATGAATTCAGATAATTTCTTGTACAAAGTGTTTTCACACTAGGATATTAATATAATGCCACTGGCCTTTTTAGCCATACTTCTGAATACCACTTCAAATCTTAGAGAGAATTAACTGACTCTCACTATTAAAATCTCATTGCTGCTAAACTTTATCCAAGCAAAATCATAGACATAATGGTACATTTTGTTTTTGGAATTTAGTCCGAATGATGTTACATATGAAAAGTTGAATTTCTTTTCATCGAGAATTTTTTTATTTATTTTCTTTTTTTGTGCACTCTTTCC
The DNA here is from genome assembly GCA_938018185.1 of uncultured Saprospiraceae bacterium. Classification (GTDB taxonomy): domain Bacteria; phylum Bacteroidota; class Bacteroidia; order Chitinophagales; family Saprospiraceae; genus JALZVN01. The sequence goes on along the minus strand of CALIIW010000189.1, from coordinate 2,389 downwards.
GAGAATTTCTAAGAGTATAGATCTATTACGGTGAAGTATTTTATCTATGTGGTAGGTTGCTAAACTGTTAACTCTTCTAAGTTTGACATGGTAGTCGCTTTTACAATAATTACTGCAAAAAATCTTATCTATTCTACCGGATATTTTCTCTTTACACATTTTGCATTTTCGCATAATGGATTCAATTTTAGTTTTATAGCAATAAAAAAGTAAGTTAAAATTTATTGGTAATGTACCATTTAAATCTTAGCTATTTTTCTTAGTCGAAAATACAAAAGTTTTAGATTTATTTTTAATGCGTCTTAATCAAAAAGCAGATTATCCGTTTTTAACGGTTAAAATCGGCTCTTAACGGATAAAAAGTTGCGCCCACAAATTATTAGCGGTTCTTAACCGATATAAACACCTACACGAATAAAATCCAAGTTATTTTTACAAACAAAAAAAACGTATGAAGGCAATTATATATGAATGTCAAGCCAACGCCAAGCGGATTAAATTTCACATCCCCTACCCTGCTGAAAAATGGAGGCAAAGTGTTAAAAATATTGACTCCTGTTGGTGGCATAAGAGTCAGAAGCTTTGGAGTATATTGAATACAGAGTCAAATATGAACTTATTAAAAAGTATTTTTATGGACGCCTACATCATGAAGCCTCAAGACTCAGTTAAAAGATTACCTACAGTGGAGTTGGATGAAGGAGGATTAAAAATTATTGAGCAAATTGAAACAAAACTAATTTTAGGGGCATATAGCGAGCATACTATAAGGAGTTATAAAAATGCTATGGTTCATTATTGTTCATTTTTTGCTCAACGAGATCACAAAAAAATAACAAAAGATGAGATCGAATCTTATGTTTATCATTTAAAATCGAAATACAGCATATCAAATTCGAAACAGAATGTGGTAATTAATGCCATTAAATTTTATTATGAAAAAGTATTGGACCTGCCTAGAGAATATTACGATATCCAACGACCAAAGAAAGCAAGAGTACTTCCAAATGTATTGAGCAAGCAAGAAGTTTTGAAATTGATATCAAGTCCCAAAAATATTAAGCATAAATCTATTTTGACAATAATTTATAGTTCTGGATTAAGGATGAGTGAAGTGATCAATTTAAGAGTTGAGGATATCCATTCAGATGACATGTATATTTTTATCAAAGGAGGCAAAAATCAGAAAGATAGAAGGACAGTTCTTTCAGACAAGGTGCTAAAAATGTTGCGTACTTACTATGTGAAGGAAAAGCCATCCTATTGGTTATTCGAAGGAGCTACGGGAGGGAAATATAGTGAAAGTAGTATTACACAAATATTTAGAAAAGCTGCAAAAGAATCTAAGATAAATCCATGGGCGACTGTACATACTTTGCGGCATAGTTTTGCGACTCATCTATTACAAAGTGGTGTTAATCTGCGTCATATTCAGTCATTGCTAGGCCATAGTTCCTCAAAAACCACGGAAATTTATACTCATATTTTAAATTTGAGTATAGATTGTGTAAAAAGTCCATTGGATATAACTGAAGAAAAGGATAACTTAGGGACATAAAGCGTATATCAGTAACCAAGCCACTGATATAAGGATGTTAGCTCTCATTCAAAAATAAAAAAATGAACAAAAGTGATATACTTGATGAAAATTTAGAATCCAGTAAATATCAGATAGCTGATAAGGGATCACGTCTAATGAATTACATTATAGATAAAATTGTATTCATTTTTATCATTTTTCTTCATGCAATGATTTTAGATGGATGGTTAGGAATAATTCCAGAAGAAGGTTCACCTTTTTTAGGGATTTATTTCTTCTTTTTATATGTTATGTATCATTCAATATTTGAACAATTATTTAAGAAAACACCTGGTAAATTTATAACAAAAAGCATTGTTATGAAGGAAGATGAAAGCGAAATCAAATTTAAAAACATTTTAATTCGAAATATGTGTAGGTTAATACCATTCGACCCAATGTCATTTATGGGATCAACTAAAGGATGGCATGACAAATTATCGAAGACGAAAGTTGTGTATAGAAATAAATAATAAACTAATTAATTGATACCATTCACTGAAAAAGAACGAGAGCTAACTTTAGGTAGCTCGACCATGGCTGCCTCGTGCCTCGCAGCCACGGCGGCTACCATTGCCGTTATCTCTAACATAAAAATGATTCTACTCATTGATGAATCTTCGGTCTAGATAAAACTAAAATTTTCAAAAGATTTGCAAAAAAGGGTCTCGTAAATTTCATGCAAGATTGCTGAGAAGTATTCTCCCCTATTTGCAAGAAAATGTTTTCACAAAAGGTGCTGTGTTTTCTGAGAGCGAGATTCAGATGTTTTGCAATCATATTTTGTAAGCAAATTTTTTCACAAACGGT
>CALIIW010000188.1 GCA_938018185.1 uncultured Saprospiraceae bacterium | reverse complement strand
AATTAAAGCACCCAATAATAAATATAAGCAATTGGAAGTCTTGATTTTTTATAGCAACGGTCAATTGTTTGACAAGCAAGTAGGTTCTGCTGGAGAAATAAGATACGCTAACGAGTTTATGCAAAGTGGCATATACTTTTACGAATTCTATGGAGATGGCATCCTGTTGGATGTTGGAAAACTAATTAATACTAATTAGTTTCTGAAAACTAAAACTAAATAAGCTGTGATAAGCTGGGTATTTTAAAAAGATTCTAATTTTAATTAATTAGGGTCTTTTTTGCTCGAACAAAGAAAACTAATTTTCAATAATTATACGACCATAATTTCTTAAACCTTTCTTTGTTTCAGTTGTCCAAAAATACAAACCAGACGCATCTTGAATACAAACTTCTTCCTCTGGCCTGACGACTTGTTCAAAAATAAATTTTCCGTTGACGTCATATAAAAGAAATTGTACTTCTTCATCAAGGTCTAAATAAAAACATCCATCATTGGGATTGGGATAAATCTTACTTTCATTATATTCTCTTGTCTCTGAAACGAAGGTAGGTTCCATATTCACTTCTGCGATAAAGCCATCATAAGCTTCGGTTTCGTGTAATTCATTTTGAATAAGAATGCTACCACGAATGCTACCGCCAATTAGTAGTTTCTCGCAAGCTGTATACTGCATCAAACTTGGGATCAGGACACCTGAAATTTGTCCGGTACCTATTATCCAATTCATCGAACCATTTATAGTGTTAAAGGAAGAAACGAATGCATTTTGATAAATGTCGTTTTCTGGTTCAAAGTTTATTCCATCAATACTTAAAGAACCCGTAGTGTATCCAGCAAGAAAAAGTTCATTTTGCTTTGAAAGGCCAAGTGCAAAGCCTTTGTCTGAAAATTCTTGTTCCCCTAAAGATCTAGCCCAAATAGGAGCAGCTTCATGATTCAATTTTATTATAAAAAAATTCTCATCCAAGGAGCCTTTGGTTTCAATTTGCAATTTGCCATCAATGTTAATGATACCTGTAAAACTTCCAGTCAGATAAATATCTCCTTCTTCAGAAGTTATCATCGCTGATACATTATCATTATATATCCCGCCTGCTTTGATCAACCATTGAGATTCGCCGTCCAAGCTGACAGAGGCTACAAAAATATCTGTATCAGCTGTATTTGTCTGTATAACAGAATCTTCAAAAGCAAGAACACCTTGGTAAATTCCTGAAAGAATAAGATGCTGCGTCTTTTGGCAATAGGAAAGAACTCTTGTTCTATTAACTCCTTCCAATCCATAAGATCTAATCCATAATAAGGCTCCCTCGCTATCCATCTTACATAAAAAGATAGCCTCTTCGGCTTCTGAAGTAATAGTCGTTTCGTTGACTGTAAGCGTTTTATTATAAAAACCTGTTACATAGATGTTGTCTTCTTCATCAATCACCATATCTGTTATTTCCTCATAGGAATCCCCATTAAGAACCCTCGACCAAATCAATTCTGATTCTGAATATTTGCTGATAAAAGCTGCTGAAATGTTTGTTCCTGAATACAATGTAGCGTCTTGAAATTGGGCAGTTGAATAAAAGGAGCCTGCTACAAAAAGATCGTTTTGACTATTACCAACAATTGCTGATAATTTGTCTGCTTCCGTACTTCCGCCAAAGCTGATTAATTGTTCTTGTCCTTTGTCGATTGAACCCCAAAATAGATCCCTGTTGCCAAAGCTGTTCAAATTTTCACCTGCAAAGTCCATGCCCTTGCCATAGGTCCCACCAATACTCAATTTGCAATCTTTATCAACAAATAATGCTGTGAGCCCATCATTAGAAGGACCTCCAAATAGGCTAATATTCTGAAGCTCTTGGCAGAAACCTTGATTATTTATAATTGAGGTTAGGAGCAATAGAATTAAATTCAAATATTGCTTGCAAATTCTTCTGTATTTACTTTGATATTTTTGCATTACTTTTACAACGATTCCTTAGTTAGTTGCGATACACAATATGATGAATAATATTACAAAGATTTTTATATTAATAAGTTTTCTAGGCATTTTAGCCTGTACTTCAGAGACAACTGTCGAAAATGCTTCGACAAAGACTGTTGTCGAAAATTTGTCTCAAACAGAATTAGAAATCAAAAGCCTGGATGCTCAAATCGAAAAAGAGCCTCAAAATGCCAAATTGTACGAATTGAGAGGAGATTCTTTTTTTAAACTCGAGGCTTATGATGAAGCAATTGTAGATTATACTTCTGCCATGGAGCTAGATCAGAAAAATTCAATTTACCCTCAAAAATTAGCAGCTGTTTATATGAATTACAATAGGTCTAGAAAGGCCTATAACATCATGAGTGCAGCTTCTTTTAAGTTTCCTCAAGATACCTCCTTGCTTTTGAAGCTTGCAGAGTATGAAGTGGTACTTAAAAAGAATAATGAGGCTTTTCAAACCTTACAAAAAGTCTTGAAAATAGATCGACACAGAGCTGAGGCATATTTTTTAATGGGCCTGAACTTCAAGGATACTGGTGAAATAAATAAAGCCATTAGTTCTTTTCAAACGGCTGTGGATAAGGATTCTGATTATGTGGAAGCTTTGATGATGCTAGGGTACATCTATGATGAAAAAGACGATCCACTTGCTGAGCGATTTTTTGACAATGCCATTGCTTCAGAACCGACTTACATGGACGCTTATCTAGCAAAAGGAAATCATTATGGCAATCGTGGGGAATTTCTAAAGGCAATCGAGGTATTCAAACAAATCAACGAAAAAGGTGGCCAAAACTCAGACGCTTATTACAATATTGGCCTATCCTACATGCAAATAGATTCTTTCAAATTGGCAGCAGATAATTTTAAAATTTGTATTCAACTTGAACCTACTTATGTGAAAGGCCACTTCTATATGGGCCAAGCTTCGGAAAAACTCGGCAACAAAGAAAACGCCAAGCAATACTATCAACAAGCCATCAACTTAGATCCAAAGATGGAAAGAGCCAAAGAAGCATTACAAGCATTATAATAATAAAAGAGTCCTGAAAGGACGACATATCCCAGCACCGAAGGTGCACAAAAAGAACAGTCTTGAAAGGACAAGATATCTCATCCTAGGGCCAAAGCCCTAGGCCTCTCCATCCCTATCTTCTCAAGGCCTCCTCCCTATCCCTCAATCTCAAATTTAAAACCAACACCATGGATATTCTTCAAGACCATAGAATCATCTTCACTCAAATATTTTCTTAATCGAGAAATAAAAACATCTAAACTTCTACCTAAGAAGTAATCGTCTTCACCCCATACAGTCTCTAAAATATGAGAACGCTTAAGAACTTCATTCCGATTTTCAACAAACAATTTCAATAAATCCGCTTCCTTTTGAGTCAAGGTCTTTGACTTGTCATTAATAGTAAGCTGCAAGTTTTTATGATCAAAAGTGTACTGCCCGATATTAAATAGACTAGCGGTGTGGTTGGAATGTATTCTACTTCGTTTTAAAAATATTTCTATTTTTAAAATCAATTCTTCAATACTAAAGGGCTTTGTGATGTAATCATCAGCGCCAATTTTCAAACCATTGATTCGATCCTCTTTCAATGATTTTGCAGTTAAAAACAAGATAGGAATTTGCGAATTCCTTTCTCTGATTTTTCGAGCTAACTCAAAACCGTCAACTTCCGGCAACATGACATCTAGAATACAAAGATCCATTTCGCTCAAATTGTTTTTTATGTACTGTAAGGCAGATTTGCCATCACTGCAATGTGTGATTTTGAATCCCTGCAATTCAAGATTGTCTTTTGTGACAAAACTTAAAGTCTCATCATCTTCAACATAAAAAATATTTGCTCTCATAGTGTCAGAATTATTACTTCTTTTTCCTAAAGATAAATTATTATCGACCATAGTTAAATTAAGTTTGTGTTTAAGTCAATACTTATTGGATACACTCAAACGATTTTTAGATTGTTATCAAAATTTCTGTGCCTACTTCAGCTTCAGACTCCAATTTGATTTTCCAGCCATGTGCTTGACAAATTGTTTTTATATAGAATAAGCCTAGTCCAAAACCTTTTACATTATGGATGTTGCCAGTTGGTACTCTAAAGAATTTATTAAATACTTTGTTTTGATATTCTTTGGCTATCCCAATTCCATTATCTTGAATTGAGAGCACTATTTCATTTCCTATTTGTTCTGTCTGAACCTGAATAAGGGGTATGTCTTTACAGTATTTAATTGCATTGTCAAGAAGATTATAGATGATGTTTGATAAATGTAATTTGTCTGCGTGAATTATTGCGTTTGTTGCTTTTAGATCTATACCTATTTTTCCTTTGTTTTGAATGATTTTTAATTCTACATTTTTTATGATTCCTTTTAGGAGTTCATGTAAGTTTATTTCTTCTTTTTTTAACTCAAAATTGCCTTCCTCTAGTTTTGCTATCTGTAAAACTTTTTCAACTTGATTGTTTAATCTTTGATTTTGATCTTTTATGATTCCTGCATATTTCAAAAGCCTACTGTCTTGATTTATTTTAGGATCTTTTAAAAAAACATCAGAAGAAATTTTTATAGTCGAAATCGGTGTCTTGAATTCATGTGTCATGTTGTTTATGAAATCCTTCTGCATTTCCGATAACCTTCTTTGGCTAAGTATGACATAGATCGAATAAATGAAAAACATAGTGGTTAAAAACAATACACAGGCAAGGATGAATATAGATTGCATTTGGCTAAGTAAGTACCCTTGTCTCGAAGGAAATTTTACACCAAAGTAATAGATGAATTCATTATATTTTGGCAAATTCCCAAGTCTATCATCACTTATCGGTTTGTCTTCATATTTGCAAAGATTACCATAGACCATTTCATTGGTATCGCAATCGTAAATCGCATATTCAAAATCTATGTTTAAGGAGGCATCATGAAATTCTCTTTGCAAATAATATTCTAATTCACCAGCATTAATGACGCTATTTGCATTCACTACATAATAGTTGGAAGAGATTTTTTTTATCAAATTGGTAGTAGGAAGAACTGAGTCATTAAATTTGGCGATGTCTTTGGCTACTTTTAACAAAGCAATGTGAACGGATCTTTGAAAATCCTGCTCTTTCATTTTATAATACGATATTCCCCAATAGGCCTGTAGAATAATGATTGCACTAATGGCAAGGGCACCTAGTAAAATCACTCTTTTTATTACAGAACTTTGCATAAAATATCCTTTGTGATATGTATTAAACGTAAGTTATAGCTATTCCTATTCAAAGGAAAGTCGCTTAACAAGTGGTTAACAAAAAATACCTCCACTTGACTTTACCAGGAATAGATCCTCTTTTTGGAACATTATATGTGATATTTATAAATTCAAGGGAATTAAATACCAAGTATACCTAACATAAATAATGAAAACTATTCATTCAAATTTGCTTATTTCAAATTGCTTATCTGTTTATTCATGTATTTGTTTATAAATTTGTCTAACATGATCTTAAACAAATAACCGATTAAACAAATTCAATATATTTTAATAAATACCTTAAAGGTTAATTTATACTAGTGGTATATTAAATATATAGGTTCTTTAATTAAATTGACATTTCTACCTTGGTATAGCTTATTTTTACGCAATAAATTCAAATTGTTTTGAAAAGCACCTTTCTTAGTTTTTTAATACTGACCTTATTCTATGTAGGACTATTTGGCCAACAGGGCAATCCGTTTGAGTTAGAGCATAGGTTAGGAGCTAAGGAAGTAATATGGAAAGAGCTTAATTCGAAAGCTCCTATAAGATCCGAAAATCCATTTGAAAAAACTGCAATAAAAGAAGTAGAAGAGCCTAAAGAAACTGCAAATGAAATTGTTCCTGTTGAAAAAGAAGCCATTAAGGAGCCCCAAGAAGTGCTTAAACAAGTAGAGCTTGAAGTTGATTCAGGAGAAATCGTAATTGCCGAAGAATTGCCAATAGGCGCAAAACCAAGCTATATCGGCAACCCTTTTGAAAAAGTGACTGGGGCCGAAGTTTATTCAAACCCTATAGGGGTCAATCGAATTGGGAACAATAGAAATGCAACTCAAAGAATTAAGGTTAAAACAAATGAAAGTAGAATAAAGAGATTCATCTTTATTAGCATCATGATCATGCTAATGCTGACTGCAGCCCTTTCTACATTTTTTAGGCATTTTATTTTCAAAACATTCGAAAGCTTTAAAAGCGATAATTTGTTGAGAACAAATTATAGAGCTACCGGATCTACAGTGGCTTTTCCTTATATCTTTTTAGAAGCCTTTTTTGTTGTAAATGCTGCTTTGACCCTATTCTTGATCATGACCAAGTTAGATTATGGATCTGGATACTATCTTAAAGATTTTGCTTATTGCTTTTTACTGATGCTTTTAGTCGTTTTAGGCAAACATTTGGTACTAACTTTTATGGCTTATATCTTTCCAGTTGAAAAAGATGTTCGGATATATAACTTCACCATATCAAACTTTTATATCATACTAGGTCTGATTTTAGTCCCAATTAACCTGTTTTTTGCTTTCGCACCAGATAATTTTAGTGATATTCTTTTGCTAATAACTGCAATATTGACGGTTTTACTACTATTGTACCTTAGTTTTAGAGGAATATTAATAGGATCAAAGTATTTGACAGCTAATAGATTTCATTTTTTTATGTACCTTTGCGTCGTTGAAATAGCACCCTTATTTTTGATCACCAAAATGGCTCAAAATTACATAGGGCTCTAAGATTAAATAATAAAATCACGTTTTTTGAATGACAGTAAACGGTAAAGCAGTGAAAGAGAAGTTCAAAGCTGTGAAGACAATTCTGATTTCACAACCTAAGCCAGCCAGATCACCATATTTTGAATTAGAAAAGAAATATGAATTAACTATTGATTGGGTTCCCTTTATCCATGTGGAAGAAGTTTCTGTAAAAGAATTCAGAAAACAACGAATCAAGCCAGAAGACTATTCTGCCATTGTTTTCACAAGTAAAAATTCTATTGACCATTTCTTTAGAATCTGTGAAGAACTCAGAGTAAAGATGTCTCAAGACACCAAATACTTCTGCTTGTCTGAAGCAATAGCCAACTACCTTCAGAAATTCATAGTCTATAGAAAACGAAAAGTTTTCACCGGTCGTAAAACCATTGCAGACCTTAAACCATCACTTCTTAAGCATAAAGAAAAAGAAAAATTCTTGTTACCATGTTCTAATCTTGGAAGCAAAGTAGTTTCTGATTTTCTAACTGACTTAGAATTAGATTGGCAAGACTCTCTAATGTACCGAACGGTCTCTAGTGACTTGTCAGATTTGAGCAATGTAACTTATGACGTTTTGGTTTTCTTTAGCCCTCTTGGTATTCATTCTCTATATGAGAATTT
>CALIIW010000187.1 GCA_938018185.1 uncultured Saprospiraceae bacterium | reverse complement strand
CATCTTTCACCACATTTCATCATGGTCATCATCACAATGATAATGCTTCCTGATTTTCCCTTTTACTCCTTGCGTCTTAGCGCCTTTACTTTTAGCCGTAAGTGATTTTTGCACCAGTCGAGCTCTTTCTTGTTTTAGTTCTTCTCTTAAAATTAAATCTACGGATCTATCAAAATATTTAATACCATCAATAAAAGTCATTTCCGCTTTTGAATAAATAGACATTGGATGGTCTGACCATAATACGATATCTGCATCTTTGCCCACCTTCAAACTTCCAACTTGATTGTCAATATGCAAAAGTTTGGCAGGGTTTAGAGTGACAAACTTCCATGCCTCTTCTTCTGATATCTTTCCGTATTTGACCGCTTTTGCCGCTTCTTGATTTAAACGTCGAGCCATTTCAGCATCATCAGAATTGAAAGCAACAACGACTCCTTCATTGTGCATGATCTCTCCGTTTTGCGGAATGGCATCAATGACTTCATACTTGTAAGCCCACCAGTCAGAAAAGGAAGAACCACCAGCGCCATGCGCTGCCATCTTATCGGCAACCTTATATCCTTCTAGTATATGTGTGAAAGTATTCACTTTGAAATCAAATTCTTCGGCAACATGCATGAGCATATTTATTTCTGATTGCACATAGGAGTGGCAAGTGATAAACCTTTTAGAATCTAAAATGTCAACCAAGGTTTCCATTTCAAGATCTTTTCTCAAACTAGCATCTCCACTTTGCTTTCTTTTTTTATAATCCAATGCTCTAGAAAAATGATCCTTATAGACTTGCTCTACACCCATTCTAGAATCTGGAAATCTGTTGTTTCTGCTTGATCTGGATTTTTTGACATTCTCACCTAAAGCAAATTTTATAAAACCGTCAGAACCTTCAAACTTCATTTCTTCTGGTTCAGAGCCCCATCTTAATTTAATCAAGGCAGCTTGTCCTCCAATTGGATTGCAAGAACCATGTAATAATTGAGCGGTAGTAACTCCGCCAGACAATTGTCTGTATATGTTTATATCATCAGAATTGACAACATGAGCAATACTAACTTCTGCAGTAGAGGCCTGTGTGCATTCATTGACCCCTCTGGATATGGCGATGTGCGAATGCTCATCAATTATACCAGAGGTAATGTGCTTGCCAGTCGCATCTATTTCTATAGCACCCCCTGGGGAAAGATCGGTTCCAATAGCTGATATTTTGCCATTCTTGATTAATATATCTGTATTTTCTATGATGCCATCAGATTCATTTGTCCATAGGGTAGCATTTTTTAATAGATAACTTTCTGCTTTCGGTTTCTCTGTCCAACCAAAAGGTAAGAAAGGATAAGTAATGGCACTAGTTGTAACTTCCTCTTTTGTGTCTTCTCCTTTTTTCTTTTTGTCTTTTGATTTAGATTCTACCTCTCCAATTCTTTTTGCTTCCCAATTGGACCAAGTCCCGTCAGCTAATACTGCATTTCCTTTCCATGCTGAAAGAGGCGAGTTTAGACGAAGCATTTTTTCTTCTTCATGTGGAATAAAGGAAAGAGACAGGAGACCATTTTTTATGGTATGATTTACTTTTACATTTGTACTATCGTTGACCACAATTTTCATTTCTTGCTGTCCAGCTTTGCCAGACACTTCTAACTGATAAGTCTTGTTGTCGATATTAAGTTGATATTTTCCGCTTAAGTCTTCCTTTTCTAGTGCTTCAAAAACATGTGGTTTCCCATTTACCCAGTTGTGTAGGATTTTTGATTTTTCATTAAAAATATTTTCAGAACAAATGAAAAAGTTTGCGATCAATCCATTTTTTAAATCACCTACCTTATCAGAAACACCAAGCATTTTTGCCGGCCTAGATGTAAGTGCGGCTAAGGCAGTCTTTTCAGATAATCCATATTTGATCGTTTTTCTAATATTTGGCAAAAATTTCTTTTTATCTTTTAATCCATCAGTTGAAAAAACAAATTCAATTCCAGCCTCATCTAAAAAGTAAGCATTCTTTGGAGCCATCTCCCAATGCTTGAGGTCTTCAAAGGCTACCAACTGAGCATCTAATGGATCTTCTAAATCATAAGCCTCTGGAAAATTTAAAGTCAAGATCAACGTCGAATTGGTATTTTTTATCGCGTCTAATCTTTGGTAAGCATCTCCAGTAGATCTAAATATGTATTTCTTCCCATATTCTTTTGCTATTTCATTTGCTCTAAGAATTTCAAGTTTATTTCCAACAGCAAATATTTGAGGTAGGTCCTGAACGGCATTCCAACGTTCTAAAGACAAATTAATTTGTTCCTTTTTACCATAATTTTCATACCACAAACCATCGAGATATGTTTGTCTTAGTAGCGCGATTCCACCCATTAGTGAACCGGGATATGCTTGGGTAGAAGTCCCTTTGCTGAATGACAAATGATGGGCAGCTTTTTCTTTTATGATCATATTATGTGCCTTCTCATCTCCTAAGAGGCAGAGTACAGATGTTCCACGACTAATGCCATCCATATTATGCGAATTAACCGTTCCGAAACCTAACTTCAACCATTCTTTAGCGGATTTACTATTTACTTCAAATTTTTCTATGGCGGAAATTTCTGTTTTCAAAGCTTCGTTCCAACTGTACGGCCCATCCTTTGAAGAAAGCATTTGCTGCATACCATTTCTTGAATTTCTGTCTTTTCTTTTTACTTCAGGCATCCCATAATTTCCAAAACTTTCAACAAAAGAAGGGTAAATGTGGTTTCCTGCCACATCAATTACAACGGCATCTTTATTGGCTGAACTTCCAGATCCTACCGAGACAATTTTCCCATTTTTAATAAGTAAACTTCCATTTTCGATAACAGAGCCATCTGCCTTATGAATGGTAGCGTTAATAAAAGCGTACATACCATCTCTGCTGTCAAGGACTCCATTTGTGGGGAAAGTCTCTTGTGCGACAAGCTTCTGACCTATAAAAGAAAAAATAAGAAAGAAGTAGGATGCTACTAGTAGGTTTTTCATAATTGTTGCTTATTTCTTTAAAACAATATAAAGTTATTAAAATTGATGAGAGTTATCCCTTTGTAAAAGCTATTTCACGGGCTTTAAAATATTAGCGGCAATTTTGATTATAATATGGTATTCCCTTGTATCTTCATAAAAAAATAAAATGCATCGACTATACGCAATCCCTTTACTTATCTTTTTTTGTTTAGTTAATTTGACAGTCAAAGCGGAGGTAGTGGAGGTAAATATTATTTCACTCACTGAAGATTATGAATTGATGATGCCTGAAGGATTAATGCCTTACAAATTATTAGCTTATGCGGCTGCGGATGAGGCGGACGGAAATGAGATCAGTCAATTAATATTTGAAATTGATGGCGAGATAATAGAAGCTTCCCTAAAAGATAGCACCTACTTTGCTTGGTGGACTCCGGCTGAATATGGATCTTATACAATAACTACCTCAGCTAAGGGTGCTAACGGAGGTCAAAAATTTACGACGGCCAATATAGAAGTTGTTGACGCTAGTCAAGATATGACCGTTTCGACTTTTGATGAAGAATTGATTTCATACCCTAATGGAATAAGAGCGGTTACAAAAAACTTTACTTTCCCAACTGGAGTGAATGCATATAAATCTATCACCGGAAATTTATCTATAGGCTGTCCCGATTCTGGTTGCGATCCTTATGATCGAGTTGCCTGGGTAGAAGTACAACAGAAAGGTGGAGAATGGATAGAGATAATAAGATACATTACGCCCTTTGGAGTCGCCTGTGATCATAGTATAGATCTAACAGATTTTGCACAACTGCTCCAAGGAGAACTGCAAGTGCGTGTTTTTATTGACACATGGGCTGGAGGATGGACTGTTAATTTGGATCTTGATTATGAAGCGGGTGTACCAACACATCCTTATATCGAAATAGATAGACTTTGGGATGGGGCCCATGATTTTGGCAATTTGGCAAATCTTCAACCTTTGGATACCTTCTTTGTCAATATAAGCGATAAGGCCGCAAAAGCTAAACTAAAAATGTGTGTGACAGGACATGGATGGGGAGAAAACAACACTTTGAATGCTGCGGAATTTTTAGATGTAACTCATGCTTTATATGTTGGCAATACAAAATTCGATCAAAAATTGTGGTATAGCTGCACACCAAATCCTGATGGCTGTTCTCCTCAAAATGGAACTTGGAATTTTAATAGAGCAGGTTGGTGCCCAGGTGCTATTGGAAAAATGCATGAGTATGATCTATCAAGTTTTATTTCTGGAGGTTCTTATCCATTTAAATATATCTTTAAGAGTTACGTAGATCTATGTCATCCAAATCATCCTAATTGTGTAACCAATATTACTTGTCAGGATTGCGATGCAGGCTTTAATCCACATTATTGGTTTGCAGCCAATTTGGTAACGTATTACGACGAAGTCCCAGGGAATACATGGGTGATTTCTCCTGTTATTCAGACAAATTATTCAAAAGTCTTATTGACTGTATTTCCAAATCCATCTACAGGATTTTTTGACCTACATATAGAGGATGACCTAACAGTGAAAAGTATTAAAGTTGTAGATGTGAATGGGAAGATAGTCTTGGAGAATGACTTTCCATCTAAAAGTAATAAGTATCAAATTAATATGATTAAATCAAATGCTGGAGTCTACACACTTATTGTAGAAACAACAGATGGTCTAGCTTATAAGAAGCTTCTAATACTTTGATGAATGAATTAATGCTGGGATTATAATGGATGAAATATTGCTAGCTAGTTGAATCAATATTTCTCATGATGCCTTCTATGAGGTTTGGAGATACCTTTCTCCTAGGCACTTTATTTTTAATAAAGTTTTTGAAGTATTTTTCTTGTGCGACCATGTCAGAAATTGCTGGATCATTTTGCATCTCTGAAATAAATTGCATCTTATCTTCTTTGCTTAACGAATCGTCTACAAACAGACTTATTTTATCTGCTAAGCTTTGTTGAATTGGCTGATCACCCATTTTTTCTAATTTAATGAAATTATGATCTTAATATTCTAATTAAAATTAGGAAGTTTTCCTTTTATCAGTATAACCGAAATTTTCGGCGTATTCTTTCAATTTTGATTTGAGCATATTTCTAGCTCTAAATAACCTTGATCTAACTGTACCTACAGGCACATCTGTTATTTTAGCAATCTCCTCATAAGTAAACCCTTCTACATCACAGAGCAAAACAACCGTTCTAGAATCAAGTGACAAGGAGTTTATAGCCATGGTGACTTCATCGCCCATCAAATTCTCTAACATCTCCTGTCTTAGGTCTACATAGCTATTTAGGGGAGTCCCATTATCATCGTCTAAAGTAATGATAGCTTCTTCAATATCGACTTTTTTAGGCTGTTTGCCCTTTTTTCTGTAATCGTTAATGAAAGCATTCTTCATTATCGTAAACAACCAAGCCTTCGCATTCGTTCCCTGATCGTATTTTTCTATAAAACGCCAAGCCTTCATAAAGGTTTCTTGGACAAGATCTTCAGCCGAAGAATCGTACAAAGTTAGGTGATAAGCAAAGGTTAGCAGGGCATCTGCATGAACTGCAAATTCCTTCTCAAAAATTCTGTTTTTTTCTATTCTATCCATAAAAGTAGTCTCGCATTCATAAAAATATGAAAATGCTTTGGACTAAGGTCTTATTTTAGAGTGATTCTTTTTAAGGAAGGTACTTTCTGCTCAAACCATCCGATAGGGCTTAGGTTTTTATCGCCAGTAGTAGTATCGCATACAAAGAAAGTGTAATATAATTGAAGAAAGCCTTTAGTCTTGTCTATTAGTTTATTAAATCGATTATCGCTGGCTTCGATGTTTTGATCTAATGTGGCCAATTTCCAAGCATAAAAAGCCTCATCATGTAAAGCGGTAATAGTTATTATATCTTCTTCTGTCGTTATATTTTTAATATAATTGCCTGCTAAAGCGGCGTGGTGTTTTGACCAATCTCTTGCCTGACCCACTTTCTTAGATTCTTGAAATTTGAAGGTATCATGGACAAAAGCAATAAGTCTTAATTTTCTTCTGTCGTCTTCAGAGATATCACACCTGTCAATATTGCTCAATACTTCTTTAATATGAAATAAAACCTTTCCTTCTGGATGGCCAAATCTAGGGACTCCCCAATGCAGACCTTCAATAAATTGTTGGTCTTCTAGGAAAGATCTCTCCGTTTCTGTTTCTGGAGCTAATAAATATTGCTCACTAAATATTTTACTTGAAGCTTTATCCATTATTGACATTGCGTTACGAATATATGCATTTATTAAGAAGCTTTAGATAAATACACCTTAGAAGTATATTTTTATAACGAAAAAGTATTCTAATTTGTACGCTCAAACCATGGTTAATGTCCTGTTAAACCGTCATAGACATAAACAATAGCATGTTTTAGAGCGTTAGTTTTATAAGGACGAAAAAATATGCCAATATTGAAATTATAAATATTTACATCTTAAAACTGTGACATGAAAAAACTTATTCCATTTATTACATCTGGTATTTTTGGTGGTCTAATAGTCTTATTAGGCCTTTATTTGACTAAACCATCTAATCAAAGTCAAAGCCAAAATAACTTTGCAAAAACGGTTCACCAAGTCAACATGAAGCCTAATCTTAATATGTCTGCTTTTGATTTTGTAGAGGCGGCAAAAAAAACGACTTCATCTGTCGTTCACATTACTGCTAAGCAGGAACAAACAGTAAGTGCTCCTAGAAATTCTACTCCTTTTGATTTATTTAATTTTGGAATGCCATTCGACTATGGACCTAGAGAAGGTACAGGTTCAGGAGTCATCGTTTCAAAGGATGGGTATATAGTTACAAACAACCATGTGGTAGAGCATGCTTCTCATTTGGAAGTCACCTTATCGGACAATAATACTTATTTGGCTGAAGTTGTTGGAACCTATCCTAAGGCAGATTTGGCGGTATTAAAAATTGATGCATCTAATCTAAAAATATTGGAGTGGGCTGATTCAGATAAAGCGGAAGTTGGAGAATGGGTTCTTGCCGTGGGCAACCCATTAGAATTGAATTCAACCGTTACAGCGGGAATTATTTCTGCAAAAAGTAGAAGTATTGATATACTTAAAAGTAAAGGAAGAGATGCTATCGAGTCATTTATTCAGACAGATGCTGTCGTGAATCCTGGCAATAGTGGGGGAGCATTAGTGAATACGGAGGGAGAACTCTTAGGTATTAATACAGCAATCAAATCGCAAACAGGATATTATGCTGGATATTCATTTGCAATCCCTTCTAATATTGTTAGAAAGATAGTTGATGATATTATTCAATATGGCTCTTTCCAAAGAGCTTATTTGGGCGTTTCAATTGCTGAAGTAGATTTTGAGATTCAAGAAGAACTAGGAATGAATGATATCGAAGGTGTTTATATCGCCGAAATATCAGATGGAGGATCTGCTCAATATGCAGGATTGCTGCCAAAGGACATAATTGTAGAAATTGAAAAGCAAGAAATAAATTCCGTTCCTGAGATTCAAGAAGTGATCAGCAAATCTAAAGTAGGTGATGTTATAAATGTCACTATTTTTAGGAAAGGTGCCTATTTGGATATTCCTGTAAAATTAAAAGCAGGTTAATCTACAACTTAATTCAATTGGCATAGTTTTTCGTATATAAGTAATTGTTAGACGTTATGAAATACTTTAGGATTTTCTTAACAGGTCTATCAACAACAATATCGAAATGATCTGGTTTTCTATATCAATAAAGAAACTTGTTTAAAGTTGGTTTTTCGTTTTGTTTTGATGCGTCTGTCCTTTTTTAGGGCAGGCGTTTTTTTATTTTAATTAAAGTAGAATTTTAATTAACTTTATTTTAGTTGGAGACATTTTTAAAAGTCCTCCGGCAAAAACTAAAATAAAAGCATGAAACTGAAATCGACAGATCTCTTAAGGGATTTTATTGCCCTCTTATATCCAAATCTTTGTTTAGCATGTTGCGAAAATGCACCTATTTCGAAGGATATCTTTTGCGTCAACTGCTACTATAAGCTGCCTTACACAGACTTTCTAGATCATAAAGAAAATTTATTAACAGATCGATTTTGGGGAAGGTTAGAATTAGAAGCTGCTACCGCCATGTTTTATTTTACGAAAGGAGGTATTGCACAAAAGTTAATTCATAACTTAAAATATAAAGGAAAAAAAAAGGTAGGGATTCATCTTGGCGAATTATACGGCAGAAAACTCCAAGCTTCAAATTTATTTCAAAACATTGATCTGATAGTACCAGTTCCCTTACATTATACAAAAGAAAGAAAAAGGGGCTTCAACCAATCCGCTCTTTTTGCAAAAGGTCTTGCAGGCCCTCTAGGAATTCCAGTATTTGAGCAGGCACTTTTGAGGTCTTCTAATTTAAGTAGCCAAACAATAAAGAATAGATTAGAAAGATTAGAAAATGTTTTAGGATCCTTTGTTCTTGCTCAACCAAATAGATTAGAAAACAAACACATATTACTAGTTGACGATGTAGTGACTACAGGAGCGACTTTAGAAGCATGTGCGTTGAAAATTTTAGAATTACCAGACACTAAATTGAGTATAGCTACAATTGCAATTGCTAAATAAAGACAGAAATATCGTCTATAAAATTTAAGGCTTGATTATTGACTTATGTAAGTACCCTCCCTTCTGAACCTTCCAATTAGGTTCTAAAATTCTAACCTTTATAAACTCTTTAAGACATGAAAATTTTAATTGCTGATGATCAACCTTTGGTGCTAAAGAAGATAACTCACGAATTATCTTCAAGTGGATTCTTAATTTTGAATGCAGAAAATGGTCAAGTAGCCATCGACTTATATGATGAACACCAACCAGATTTGGTTATGGTTGATTTGGAGATGCCTCTTAAATCTGGTTTTGAAGTAATTGAACATATTAAAGCAAATCAAAGAGTGTCTACACCGATAATTGTCATGTCTGGTAACAATGAAGAGTCTTCAGTGATAGACGCTTTCAATCTAGGAGTAGATGATTACGTTAGAAAGCCAGTTGGTTTGAGAGAAGTTTGTGTTCGAGTAAAGAGACTGATAGCTAATGTGGATAGTTCTAGAATGGTTACAGGCAATTCAAATGCTCAAATACAAGCGGATTATTGTGGCATCGTGATTCCTTGTTATAATGAAGAGGAGCGATTAAAAACAGAAGAGTTTCAGAAATTTATTGTTAACACTACTGGCTTTCATATTTGTTTTGTCAATGATGGAAGTAAGGATAATACCTTAGCTGTTTTACAAGAATTAAGGAAAGGAAGAGAGGATTACATTTCTATAGTTGATTGTAAACAAAATGGTGGAAAGGCAGAGGCTGTTAGACAAGGGATTTTGTCGATGGCATTTAATGATCAATTTGACTATGTCGGTTATCTAGATGCAGACTTGTCAACCAATTTTTCTGACTTTGAAGATTTGACAAGGACTATCTCCAAGACAAATTATAAGATAGTAAGTGGCTCAAGAATTAATCGAATGGGGGCAAATATTGCCAAAGAAGATTCCAGAGCTATTATCAGTGTAACAATAAATAAGATCATTCAAAAGATCCTAGGAATGAAATTTCAGGATACCCAATGTGGAGCAAAAGTGATGACAAAGGATGTCGCACAGTTAATGTTTGCTGAACCTTTTGATACAAGGTGGTTGTTTGATGTAGAGATTTTCTTAAGAATGAAAAAACATTTTGGCAAGGATAAGGTCCAAAATATGATTTGTGAACAACCGCTAAAAAGATGGGTTCATGAAGATGGTTCTAAATTATCAATGAAAGACTCTTTTAAGATCTTGTGGCAGTTATTCCAAATTGCATTAAAGCGATAATTACTTCATTCGGCCTTTAAGATATCTAAAGAATATTTTGAAATTAAAATGAAGGAATCAAATAAAAAAAGCATTCATAGCTAGAGCTATGAATGCTTTTTTTATTCGATCTATTATTAATTAAAGCATATACGACATTCTTTAAACGTCAGCTACCAATGTTCCAATAGTTTCACCTTGAATGATTCCCATTAGATTTGAAGGTTGATTGATATCAAATACAATTATTGGAATATTATTTTCCTGACACATCGTAAAGGCAGTCATATCCATAACGTTTAAGCCCAAGCTTATGACTCTTGTGAATGAAATGGTATCAAATTTAGTTGCTGAAGGATCTTTTTCTGGATCTGCAGTATAAATACCATCAACTCTCGTTCCTTTTAGGATAACATCTGCATCGATTTCATTAGCTCTCAAAGCCGCCGCCGAGTCAGTTGTAAAATAAGGACTACCAGTACCAGCAGAGAATATAACTACTCTACCTTTTTCTAGATGCCTGATTGCCCTTCTTTTAATATAAGGTTCTGCAATTTGTCTCATTTCAATGGCCGAGACAAGACGGGTATAAACACCAGTCTTTTCTAAGGCGGATTGTAAGGCCATTGCATTGATTACGGTAGCAAGCATTCCCATGTAGTCCCCTTGGACTCTTTCGATGCCACTACTTTCAGCTTGGAGTCCTCTGTAGATGTTTCCACCACCGATTACAATGGCAATTTCAACACCTAGATCGGAAATGGCTTTAATTTGATGAGCATAGTGAATTAACATTTCTGGATCTATGCCAAATTCCTGCTTACCCATTAATGATTCTCCACTTAATTTTAAAAGAATTCTGTTGTATTTAAGGCTCATCTGATGTAGTTTATAAACTTTGCTTCAAATTTAAATCCAATTTTCGGTAAAGGGCAAAAAAAAGACGAATTAAAAAATTAATTCGTCTTTATATCTTGTGAATTGCTTATCCGAGCTGAATGCTCTTAAAAGCAGTAACTGTCAATTCTTTATCAATAGTCTGAAGATAACCAGCAACATTCATTGAGCTATCTTTTACATAAGCTTGATTAAGAAGTGTTCTTTCCTTGTAGAACTTATTAAGCTTACCCATTGCAATTTTTTCAATCATTGCTTCAGGCTTGCCTGCTTCTCTTGCTTGCTCTTTTCCAACTTCTATTTCTCTTGCTATAGTGTCAGAATCTACACCATCTTTGTCAACAGCGACAGGCTTCATGGCAGCTACTTGCATGGCTACATTCTTTCCAGGCTCTACGACATTATCACCTGCTTTATTTAAAGCAACAATAACACCAGCTCTATAACCCATGTGGATATAAGGTACTACTTGTCCTCCATCAGCTTCAAGTTTGCTATATTGAGATACTTCAATCTTTTCACCAATAACACCAATCTGCTCTGTACATTTTTCAGCGATTGTAGTGTCCCCAAACGAAAGAGCATTCAATTCTTCTATGCTATTTGGTAATGCTTTCAAAGCAATGTCTGCAAATGATTTTGCAAGATTAACAAAATCTTCATTTTTAGAAACGAAATCTGTTTCACAACTTAATCTTAGTACAACACCAGTACTGCCATTGTCAGATGTTACCGCAATTACAACACCTTCTTTTGCATCTCTATCTGCTCTTTTGCCAGCCATTTTTTGGCCTTTCTTTCTTAGGTAGTCAATTGCTTTTTCATAATCACCTTCTGCTTCAGTGAGGGCTTTTTTACAGTCCATCATACCAGCTCCTGTTTGGTCTCTTAGTTTTTTAACCTCTGCAGCAGATATCTTTACTTCGCTCATTTTATATTATTATTTTATTAGTTAAATGGATCTAATTATTTAGCAGTCTTAGGTGCATTATCTTTGTTACCTGCACTTTCTCTTTCTGCCTTTAGTTTTTTTCTATCATTTAAACCATCTTGGATAGCATTAGTAATAGTATCCGTGATAATCTTAATTGATTTAGAAGCATCATCATTTGCTGGAATAGGGAAGTCAACCAAGTTAGGATCTGAATTCGTATCCACCATAGCGATGGTTCTAATTCCTAATCTTTTTGCTTCAGCTAAAGCAATATGCTCGTGATGGATGTCTACGATAAAAAGTGCAGATGGAAGCATGTTAAGGTGAGAAATACCACCTAGTACTTTTTCCAATTTTGCTTTTTCTCTATTCAACATCAACTTCTCCTTCTTAGTCACAGAGTTCAAAGAACCATCAGCCAACATCTTATCGATTGTTTGCATCTTTCTCACTGACTTTTTGATTGTAGAGAAGTTAGTCATCATTCCTCCCAACCATCTTTCAGTAACGTATGGCATGTTTGCAGATTTTGCTGCTTCAGCAACAATACCTTTTGCTTGCTTCTTTGTAGCAACAAACATTATCTTTCTACCTGACTTGGCAATATTTCTTGCCGCTTTATAAGCGTTATCCAAACACTCAGATGTTCTGTTCAAATCTATTAGGTGGATACCTTTTCTTTCCATGAAGATATAAGGCTGCATCTTCGGGTTCCACTTCTTTTTCATGTGCCCAAAATGGACACCTGCCTCGAGTAATTCTTTATATTTTGGTGTATTCATATCGAATGAAGAATTTTAATCTGAAAAAAAATATTAACGCTTTGAAAATTGGAAGCTCTTTCTTGCTTTTGGCTTACCGTACTTCTTACGTTCAACAACTCTTGCATCTCTTGTCAAGAACTTTCTCGCTTTTAGAGGTTTTCTAAAATCTTCATTCATCTTGACTAAGGCTCTAGAGATTGCCATTCTGATAGCTTCTGCTTGTCCTTTGAATCCACCACCTTTTACATTTACTTTTACGTTGTAAATGTTTTCAACTTCAACTACTGTGAAAGGGTCTGTGATATTCGATTGAATGTTGCTTTGAGGAAAATATTCCTTAATAGTCTTTCCATTAATAGAAATTTCACCATCACCTTTAGTGACATAAACTCTAGCAACGGAGGCTTTTCTTCTGCCTATGGCATTTACCATTTCCATATCTACTAATTTTATTTAATTGTTAATTGTTTAGGTTTTTGTGCAACATGCGGATGTTCTGTTCCGGTATACACAAAAAGCTTTTGAAAGATTTGCTTTGCTAGCTTATTTTTTGGAAGCATTCCTTTGACTGCTTTCTCTACAATAGCATGAGGTTTCTTCTTTTGGAGTTCAGCAGCAGTGATGCTTCTTTGTCCACCAGGATAACCTGTATGACTGATGTAAGTTTTTTGAGCCCATTTGTTTCCAGTAAATTTGATCTTGTCCACATTTAGAACAATCACATAATCGCCAGTATCAACATGAGGCGTAAAGGATGGCTTATGCTTTCCTCTGAGTACATCTGTTACTCTGGTGCAAAGTCTTCCTACAGACTCACCTTCAGCGTCAATAACGAACCACTCTCGAGTGACTTCTTCTTTTTTTGCTGACTTCGTTTTATAACTTAAAAAATCCACCTTTTATACATTTAGGTTTTAAAATAATTTCCCTTATTCTATAAGAGGGGGCAAAGGTATCTTTCTTTATAATTAAAAACAAGCCTTTTTTAATAAAAAATCAAAATGAATCTCCATAAGTCCCTGATAAACAGTAAGATTTTCGCAACTTTTTAAAAAAGCTCCTGTTTTGAGCCAATATTTCTATTAAACATTCCTTGTTTATGCTTGTTGCACTATTTTTACAAATTATGCTAGCAAAATTAAGATGGGCTTCTATGGCAGTTTTTCTGCTTTTATCGGTCCTAAGTTCCTTTTATATCTTTCAACTCAAGTTTGCTTTTGACTTTGAACAGTTCTTCCCAGAAGGAGATGAGGATTTAGAATTTTTCAGAGATTTTATCGCAGAATTTGAGACAGATGATAACTTTCTTATTATTGCTGTTGCGAATAAGGAAGGTGTTTTTCAAGAGGAGTTTTTGAATAATTTTCATGATTTAACTCTAAAAACAAGAAAGCTTCCTTATGTGATGCAGTCAACTTCTTTGACTACATTTTCATACCCACTAAAAACACCCTTCGCGATAACCTCTATACCAGCTATTCATATCGATAAGCCCGAGAAATATGAGCGTGATCGGGAAAAAATTCTGTCGGACGAAAGGTTTGTGTACAACTTGATCAGTCCTGATGGAAAATCTATGACTATTCTACTTAAAACTAAAGAGAACATTGGCTTAGAGGAATCTGAAGAGCTCATTGTTGCTTTGGAAGAAATGGTCAATGCTTTTGAATTTGATGCCTTTCATTTGCTCGGCAGGGCCTACTTTCAAAAGGAGTTAGTTGCCATGCAAAAAAGAGAAGTAATTGTATCTGGTATAGTCTCCTCAATTTTAGTCATAATTATTATGTTCTTAATCTTCCAAAGATTTTGGGGGATAGCCATTGCTTTAATTAGTATTGGAGTTGGGATGCTTTTGTTTTTTGGTTTGCTTGCATTCCTAGGAAGAGAACTCAGTGCAATTTCAGCTTTATATCCAGTATTGATGATTATCGTAGGTACCTCCGATGTGATACATATAATGACTAAGTACATCAAGGAACTAGAAGCTGGGAAGACAAGAAAAGTAGCGATCACGCTCACGATTAAAGAAATAGGTCTTGCGACTTTATTGACTTCAATTACAACCGCCATTGGTTTTGGGTCTCTGATGAGTTCAAAAATATATCCCATTAAGGATTTTGGTGTCAATGCTGCCATAGGAGTAATGGTGGCGTACATCACGGTGCTGTTTTTGACTACGGCCTTGCTTACCTTTTTTAGTAGGGATCAATTGACTGCCTATGGATCTAATCAAAAAATTTGGGATAGATTCATGGCTTGGTTTTATCTTTTTACAAAGAATAATCCTAGAAGAATTACGATTGGTGGCTTGGGGATATTTGTCATAAGCTTAATTGGGATTTCGCAAATACAAACCAATTATGCCATTATAAACAACATGCCTTCTGGTAAAAAAATAACAGAGGACTTCAAGTTTTTCGAAAAGAACTTTACGGGCTTTCGTCCAATGGAATTTGCCGTCTTTGCCGAAGGCGAAAATAAGGTGACAGACTATCCAATCCTTAAGCAGATTCACGAAGTGGAAGAACATTTAAAAGAATACCCTTCCATACGAGCGGTGACTTCCTTGACGACCCTTTACAAGTCAATCAACCAAATGGAAAATGGGAACAGGAATAAAGCCTATACTTTTCCAAAGGACGAGAAGAAGTTTAATAAGTATAAAAAATTAACAAGCAAACTTCCTAGTAATCAATTCAATGTCTTGGTCAATAAGGATGAAACAAAGGCTAGGATTTCGTCAAGGATTTTAGACATAGGTGCGGATACTATAAAGCAAATGGGCATAGACATAGATAATTGGATTGTTGCTAATACAGATCCTTCAAAAATAAGTTTCAAAAGAACTGGTACAGGTTTAATCATTGATAAAAATGCCGCTTATGTCAGGAGGTCTTTACTGCTAGGATTAGGAGGCGCCATACTTATTGTTAGTTTTTTGATGGCCTTGATTTTTAAAGACATTAAAATGGTATTGGTCTCTTTGATTCCAAATCTTTTTCCACTGGTACTTGCCGGAGCGATGCTCGGTTTTCTGGGTATCGATTTGGAAGCTGGAGTTGCGATTGTTTTTGCCGTCATTTTTGGAATTGCCGTTGATGACACCATCCATTTTTTGAGTAAGTATAAATTGTCTAGAAGAAATGGACTTGACATGGAAGCAGCCATTGAAGTTTCTTTTATGGAAACAGGAAAAGCAATTTGTCTCACATCCGTGATATTGTTTTTTGGATTTTTGGTGATGCTTTTTTCTATACATCCACCTTCGGTGTCGATCGGCTTGTTGATAAGTCTTACGTTGTTTAGTGCGCTATTAAGTGATTTGTTTTTGATGCCTGTTTTGATTAGGTGGTTGAAGGCGGATTGATTTTTTTTTGGGGAGGGTAGAGTAATATTGCAATATTACGATGAAGCCAGTAAAAATGGATATTGTAATCAATTATATTCTTGTCTTAGATCAAGAATATAATTGAAATAACTACAAAAATTAATCAAACAGGACTCAACTACCACAATTCTATTATGAAATGCCAATAGAAAAATCTTTCATTCGTTTTAATAAAAAATAACTATGAAATGAGAAATTTACTTAGGATGTGTTTCTTGTTTACAATTTTCTTTTTCAGTTACCAAAACCTGTGTGCACAAAATCATTTTGAACTTTACTATGGCATTAATGAGCGAGCCAAATCAGATGTTGAACCTGCGGATGAAATATTAAAAAAGTCACCTGGGTTTATCTTGGGAGCTAAATATTCAAGGATTTATTCAATTAAAGATAAAACCTATTTGGGCAGCGCAGGCATTGGGTTTTTAATACACAAGCTGTATTTTTCAAACTTAAAATATGAATTTGGAAGAACCGATGACGGTCCAGATGTAACTAAATTGAAAAACGCCACTATGGGATTTGCTAAAGTTAATTTTTGTAGGCTTTTTAATTATGATAAAGCATTTTCTAATCAGGACTTTTATTTTGGGACTGGGATCTTTTTAATTTTTAATGCTTCTGATGTTAGCGGAAATGCAATTTTTTACGATAATGGCACTAATTCAAACAGAGAATATTGGAGTTATAGTATTGATTTTGATGGTTTAGAGTTATTGCCAGGATTGACAGCATTTGCTAGCTATAAAGTGAAGGTATTCAAAAAATTATTTTTAGTTTTTGGTTTGAACTATGAAATTACTCCTTTTAGTGCTGCTGATTTGGACTTTACTATAAATTCAAGAGATGGTGTTATTAAAGGAAGCTTTTATCAAAAGATACATAATGCGAATTTTAGTATAGGGTTTGGGTTTTAGAAATTTTTAGAATTAAATCGATTTTTTATATTGAAAAGGTTTACAGAAGATAAGTGCTCTTGTAAACCTTTTTTTGTTTGAGGCTTGAGAAAGTAATATTGCAATGAAAGTCATTTTTTTCGACATGAATTGGATGTGATAACAGCCCTAACAATCAGTATCAATTGGTCTATAAAGCTTAATTCAATTTCATATCAACCATAAAAAAGTTAAAGTTTATTGGTTTAATTGGCAGGATTCGATTGTGGACTAAAAATGGTACTATAAAATGCTATAATTACTAATTGGATTAATAATAAATCTTTACCAATGATCTCAAACATATATACAGAAAAGCTAATGCTAGCTTTCCTTTTTTGTAATTTCCTATTTTTTAATTGTTATTCTAATTCTCCGAAATACTGTGTGGCTGATGAATTGACTATAAATATATCTTCGGAATGTGCGGAGACAGGGTCCAATGTTTGCTTTGACGTAACAGTCGAGGATTTTAATAGCCTTGTAGGTTGGCAATACTCAATTACTTGGGATGCAACTATTCTAGAGTTTAGTAATGTTGTGATACCCCAATTCAATCAAATGAATCTTAAAGATGAAGACTTTGCTAGAGTTGATGGCGAGGTAAACGTTTTAAGAACAGCTTGGATAAGTGATATGGTTATTCCTTTAAATTTAGATAACGGAACACTTATTTATCAAATATGTTATGATGTAGTAGGTGAAGGTGGCGGTCAGACAAACATAACAATTGGCAATGATCCATTGGTTATAGAGATAATTATATCAGAACAGCCAGGTGATACAGAGCTAATAGGTCTTATAACAAATGGTGGCGCTTTTACAGCCAAAGCAGATCCAAACTCAATTACAATCAATGAACAAGTAACAGATTTGGTTTTTTCTTGTGACGCTCAAGTGCCCACAGTTATTGATTTGACTGCAACAACTGGGTGTGCTGTGAGTCAAGAAGTGGAGATTACTTTTCAAGAGCAACAGTTTCCTCTTTGCGGCAATTCATTTTATCTAATTAGAACCTGGGTACTTACAGATCGATGTGGAAATGAAGAAACCGTTTCAAGGCGGATGGATTTTTTAGATCAGCTTGCTCCACAAATGAATAACAATCCAGAGGATGTTACTCTGACACTTTCTTCAGACGAAGACTTAATGGAACCCAATCTCAATGATCTGAATGTAACAGATAATTGCAATGACTTTGTGTTGTCTTATACAGATTCTATAGAGTATCAGATAGAAAATCAATATCGTGTCAGAAGGGGATACTTTGCTGAAGATGATTGTGGCAATTTTAATTATAAGCAACATTTGATAACTGTAAATATTGGAGATGTTTGGCCTGGGGATACGGACAATTCTTTTTCTGTAGACCAATTAGATTTATTTAATATAGGATTTGGCTTTGGTGAGACTGGGCCTGCTAGAAGTAACGCAAATCTTAATTGGTCCGGACAATATGCTTCAGTATGGGATAATAATGCTCCGGATGGAACCAATTATAGACATGTAGATACTAATGGTGATGGGATCGTGAATGACGATGATACGGAGGCTGTAACACTTAATTGGGCAATGACCCATAATTTTCAGACTGATGACTCTAGATCAGGAATGGAGCTGCCACTAAGTCTAGAGCTAAATGAAATCAAGGAAGACGGGACCATAATATTGGATGTAATTTTTGGTGATAGCAATCTGCCTCTAGATAATTTTTATGGATTAGCATTTACTTTAAATTTTGATCAGAGTAAAATTGATCCTACAAGTTTGAAAATTATTTATGAAGACAATTGGATTGGAACTTATTTAGAAAATTACATGCAGATTCAAAAAGTAGTAAATGGTAAATTGGAAACAGCCATTGTAAAGAAGGATCACGTAGGTTCTAACGGGTTTGGGAAAATAGCAAGCTTCGAATGCAAGCTAAAAGAGGCCTTTGTTTCTCAAGCTACAGAACTTGTGTTTTCGATTTCTCAGGCAGGTGGTGTTTATGCTGACGGTACTGCTTTCCAGACGGCATTAAGTGAAGAGGTTATTGAGTTTGAACCGACTTCATCTATTGATCCAATTTTAAATCAAATTGAATTGTATCCAAATCCTACGAAGGGAATGATATACATCCAGGAAGCAGGAGAATTGCAAATAGAATCCATATCAATTTATAATAATTTAGGAGTTTTGATGTCAACCTCAAAATTATCCAATCAAGTCATTCTTGAAAATTATCCAACCGGAGTTTATATGTTGCTTTTGAATACAACTAGAGGAGAAGTTTGGAAGAGGGTGGTTAAGGAATAGAATGTGTCTTGATATTTAATAAGGAGATATTTTATCTGATCAGACTTACTAAGTTTTATTACTTAGTAAGTCTGATTTTTTTTGGTTTGTGGGGAGGTGGTTAAAGGTAGGATTGATGGGAAATTGGAATATTTCGAGTAATATTGCAATATTACGATGAGCCCTTTATTTACAGCACTTCTACCCCAATAATCAATTCAATTTTATTTTTATAAAACCATTTAGACTCTTCATTTCAAAACTTACTACTTCAAAATCGAGTTAAGTAAAATGCGCAAGTATTTCATACATTTGCACTTTTATTGAACAATTGAGTATTTCACAGTATAATAATTTCTGAAATGAAGAACACCTTCTTAAAAAAATTGGGCCTAAAGGCCAAAAACAATGGCACTTCAACAGGCTTGAAGTCAACCGCTAGTTCCAAAAAATACATTGAATCCTTTTCGCCTGTAGATGGCAAATTGATTGGCTCTGTAAGTGTGACCTCTAAAAGAGAGTATGAGCAGGTGATAAAGTCAGCTCAAAAGGCATTCACATATTGGAGAACCGTACCTGCACCACAGCGTGGAGAGATTGTAAGACTTTATGGTGAAGCATTGCGAAAGCAGAAAGAAGAGTTAGGTAGATTGGTGTCCTACGAAATGGGTAAAAGTCTACAAGAAGGTTGGGGCGAAGTCCAAGAGATGATTGATATCTGTGATTTTGCTGTAGGCTTGTCTAGACAATTATATGGATTGACGATGCATTCAGAGCGACCATCTCATAGAATGTATGAGCAATGGCATCCCTTAGGCATCTGTGGAATAATCAGTGCTTTCAATTTTCCAGTAGCAGTGTGGGCATGGAATTCTATGATTGCCTTGGTATGTGGAGATGTTAGTGTTTGGAAAGGTTCAGAAAAAACACCAATGTGTACTGTAGCTTGTCAAAATATTTTTCTTAAAGTATTAAAAGACAATAAAGTTCCAGAAGGCGTTTCATGTATCATCAATGGGGACTATAAGGTAGGGGAGTATATGACTAATGATAAGAGAGTGCCTTTAATTTCGGCTACGGGTTCTACTCGTATGGGCAAAATTGTTGGAGCAACGGTAGCTGCCCGAATGGGTAAGTCCTTATTAGAACTTGGTGGTAATAATGCAATTATCATTACACCTTCTGCAGAAGAAAGCATCGTATTGACTGGTGCTGTATTTGGGGCTGTTGGAACGGCTGGTCAAAGATGTACAACAACTAGAAGGTTGATCATACATGAGAGCATTTATGATGCGACAAAAAAGAAAATAGCAAAAGCATACAAGCAACTTCGTATTGGTGACCCATTAAATCAAAAGAACCATGTTGGACCACTTATCGACAAAGATGCTGTAAATAATTACCTTAATGCCTTAGAGCAGGTTAAAAAGCAAAAAGGAAAATTTGTTGTCAAAGGTGGTGTGATGAAGGGTAGAGGTTATGGCAGTGGATGTTATGTACAGCCTTGTATCGTAGAAGCTGACAATGAATTAGATATCGTACAAACAGAAACGTTTGCACCTATTCTATACATTATGAAGTACAAGACTTTGGATGAGGCAATTGCAATTCAAAACAATGTTCCTCAAGGTTTGTCATCTGCGATCATGACCGACTCTGTACAAGAAGCAGAATACTTTTTAAGTGCTGCAGGTTCAGATTGTGGTATAGCCAATGTAAACATTGGAACTTCAGGGGCAGAAATCGGTGGTGCTTTTGGAGGCGAGAAAGAAACAGGAGGTGGAAGAGAATCGGGATCTGATTCTTGGAAAGCTTACATGCGAAGACAGACGAATACGATCAACTATAGTAAGACTGTGCCTTTGGCGCAAGGGATTAAGTTTGATTTGTAGAGGAGATGATATAAGTGAATTGATTAAAAAAGGGTCGTGGTTTTTATCGCGACCCTTTTTTATTGTTTGTGTAAAACGGATTGCGGATAAATGTTTTGAATGTTTATTAAAGGTGTAGGTGCAGGGCATGCCCTGCACCTACACCTTTAATAAACAATGGCATTAATAATATAAATAATATATCGATTGGCACGCATTTTATTATTTGCAAACGTTATCTTCTGGAATATTTTATTGAAAACTAAAACTAAATTAAATGGCAAAGCTGTTTAAAAACAAATACCGTGATGGTACAACTAGGCTCCAAAATTGGGATTATCGATGGACGGGTTCTTATTTTGTTACAATTTGCACTTCTGATAGAATGCATTTCTTTGGTGAGATATTGAACGGGAAAATGCATTTGTCCAATCTTGGAACCATAGCTAATCAACTCTGGCACGAGATAAGAAATCATTCGAATGATGTTGAACTAGGGGAATTTGTTGTGATGCCAAATCACATTCATGGAATATTACATTTTACTAAATTCATTGAATCCGATGACAATCCAATGCTTTCAAAAGATGCTGGGCTGAAAACAATTGGACAACAACGCTTTCAGAATATAGGAAAAAATTCTCTCTCATCAATTGTTCTTGGATACAAATCTGCTGTAACGAAATATGCCAATAGATTGAATTTTGAATTTGGATGGCAATCCCGTTTTTATGATCATATCATAAATGATGAATTTGCCTTTCAAGAAATTTCGAGATACATAAAGGAGAATCCAATGAATTGGAAAAATGATGATTTTTTTATTCTTTAATGCGTAGGTATTTATGAGAGATTTGGAATAGGAACATTTTATTGTTTTGGGGCGTTGTGGGTGTTTTGGGATTTAGTTTTTTTAGGGTGCAGGTGCAGGGCATGCCCTGCACCTACACCCTAAAACATTGTGATGATTCGCACATTGCGAATATATGATGATAAATGAAGAATGCTCCACCCCTACCCCCACAAAAAAAAACAGCTCCGATCACTCGGAACTGCTTTTAATTTTTGAAATCAAGGTTTGCCTTGATGTTCTATAATTTCTTAAATACCCAATTTAGATTTAACCATTGCGCTAACGTCAGTAGTTTGATCTGCATAAAGAAGTACTTGAGTACT
>CALIIW010000186.1 GCA_938018185.1 uncultured Saprospiraceae bacterium | reverse complement strand
ATTTTATATGGTTTTGAAATCCCTTTAAACTTTACATTTAGTGAACAGCAAAGAAGTTTTCGACAACCATTTAATAGATTCGGATTAAGTCCAAATTACAAATGGATAAAAGTTCATTTAGGGCATAGAAACCTTAATTTTAACAAATACACTTTAGGTGGCCATTTACTATATGGTGCTGCAATAGAACTAACCCCAGGAAAATTTAGAATAGCAGCGGCATATGGAAGATTAAACAAGTCAGTCAAAAATGTTCAAGGAATTGAATCTTTCATAGAGCCTTCTTTTGAAAGGAAAGGGTTAGCGTTTAAGCTTGGTTTTGGCACTGATCAAAACAATATTGAGCTTTCCGCATTAAAGGCAGAAGATGATTTTTCGCTCCCTATTGATACAAGTATTACTTCCGATTTACGTCCAGAAGAAAATTTAGTTATCTCACTTTCTACTCAATTGACTTTTTGGAAAAGGTTAAGTTTTAATGTCAATGCCGCTGCAAGTGCTTATACAACAAATGTGTTTTCAGAAGAAATTCTAGATGATTATAAGCATAAGAATTTTATTAAAAAAATTATGGTACCTCGTCTGTCTACTAGATTAAAAGCTGCTGGAGATGCATCTCTAGATCTCAATCTTAAAAATTTTAGTATTGGGTTGGCTTATAAAAGAATCGATCCTGAATTTGAATCCATGGGGACTTATAGGTTTCTAACAGACATTGAAGATTATACGGTAAATCCCAGCTTTTCTATTTTTAAAAATAAACTAAACATAAATGGTACGTATGGGCTGCAACGAAATAATCTACTTGGACAAAGGTTGCAAAATTCTAATAGAACAATTGGCGCTGTAAATATTTCACTTGCCAATGTTGGAAATTTTGCTTGTAATTTATCTTATAATAATTATAAAACGGATTTAGTTACAGCTCCTGATGTGCTCCTTTCTGATTCCTTTAATATAATCCAAGTTTCTGAAAACATACAATTCGGTAGTTCATATCAAATTAAAGGGAATAATAATGCCAGTATTTCCTTAAACATATTTTATCAAACCTTTAATAATGAATCACTAATTGAAGATGCAGATCTAGAAAACATTAGCAAAGGTGCCCTTCTTAATTACACCTACAGAATTAGTAAAAATAAATTATCTCTTCACTCGGGATTAAATTTCAATACCACCTCAGCTGGTGAAGTAGTAAATGATAAGTATGGTCTTAGGATCGGTGTCAGTCAAAAAGTTGCCAAAAAAATTAATTGGGGTTTAAATGTAAATGCGAATTCTAATGTGAGAGATAAAAAGACGACTGCACTCAGCTTAATAGGTAGACTCCGAATGACATACACTTTAAATAAAAAATCTAGCCTAAGTTTTAGTGGACAAGTTCTCAACAGAATAGCAATGGTGAATTCTGAAAAAGAATTTCAAGATCTGAGAGCCCAATTAAATTATGCTTTAAATTTTTAACCAATGAAAACTTCTCTGAAAAATTTATTTCTGATTCTTTTTTTAATCTGTAGTTCCAGTGCAAGCATAGCCCAAATACAAATAAATACAACATTGATCCCCCCAGTCCCTGTCACCATGGCTGATATCGTTGATGAGAATGCTGAAAACATACAGATCAGCATCACCAATACTTCCCAAGAAGCTATGGATATAAAATTAGTGATCAGAGTTGAAAATAAAAGCATGGATTTTTCTGTTCGCTCGAGACCAAATGCTGGTGGGCAATGTCTTAGTCTAGAGCCAATGGAGTCTGTGTTTTTGGATGGTTATGATTTAGAGACTTATATTAATTTTCAAAATTTAGATTACCGAGGAATAACGGAAGCAGAGATTTTAAGAAATCAGGAATTGTACGAGGGTATATATGATTTTTGTGTAGAGGCTAGATCCTGTACAAATATAAATCAAGTCGTTTCGAATCAAGCAGGTTCATGTGCAGTGATGGTGGTCGCATTTGCTGACCCTCCTATAATAAATAATTGTGGAGCAGAGGTAGATTTAAATCAGACCATTTTAAACTTCAATTGGATGTTCAATCCTGGCATGGCTACCGATGTTGATTTAGAATATATTTTAAGAATTGTTCCTTTTGATCCAGAGATCATGCCTGCCAATGATGCCATTTTAAATGCTACAAATCCAGAATTTTATGAAGAACGATTTGATGTGCCAATGGCTAATTTGAGTATTCCTGATGACTTAGACTTACAAGAAAATACAACTTACGCGATGCGTGTTACTGTAGTAGATTTGAATGACAAGTTAAAAGTTAAAAATGATGGACATAGTGAGGTTTGTGTTTTTAAAACGGGTGAAAAAAATATGAATTTTTATAGCGCTGTTCTTGAACCTGAAATTCAAATTAATTGTGAGTCTTCTTATAAAGCTGAGAATGGATTACAATTAATGTTGTATTCTATGTGCCCAGAAAATACTACAATTAATTTAAAAGAATTTGATGTAAGAGCACAAATAGCAGTTTTGGGAAATGAGAACGATGACCCAAAACTTTTATTTATAAATGTCGATAATTTATTGTTGGATCAAAAGTGGGGAAATAAAATGAATACAGATGACATCTTTTGTGAAATAAAAGATATTCCATATCTAATTCATTGGTTTAATGAATTTAATAATTCAGATAAAATTTATGCTGTTAGGCTTCAAATAAAAGATCCAGGAGGAGAGGTTAAATTTGGAAATGAAGGTTATACAAATATTTGTGTCATTAAGAATAGGAACCTTGGACCACAGCCTGAAATCTTAGATCTTGATGGAAAGGAGATTACAATAGGAGAATTGAAAAGTAGTTTTAAATGGAAGCTAGATCATCCTCAATTACATAAGAGAGAATGGAAATGTGAAATTATTTTGGCTTATATCAATGATGGGGAAGATGCGAAGACTAGAATTGAAGAAGAAACGAATAGAAGTAGATTTGTGGAGACCACTTACCAAACAATTAATGAAGAATCAGTCAATACATTTAATTATGCAATAAAAGCTTTCACTGGAAATTTCACACCCAATCAAACTTGGGCGGCACGCGTTCAAATGACGGATGAAACTGGAGAAGTAATACTTGGGAATAAAGGAATAAGTGAGATCGTAACCTTTAGGCTAAAGCCTACGGATGCACCTTATTTTGAAGAAGTTTGTGGTAATCATTTTAAGCCAGAGGAGTTATACGAAAATATAAAATGGAAATTGGATCATCCAATATCTGATTCTGATTTTAAAGTAACTTTTAGAATGGTAGAAATTAATTCTATCGAAGAAGCTAAGGCAAAGATTCAAGATGAAAGAAACAAGAATTATCTAAAATATAAAACTCAGATGGGACTTGCTTATGGGGATCCCTCTTCCCCAGAAGCACAAAGTCATAGTCTTGATTTCTCTAAAGATCATGCTCCTTTAATGATGGATAAGTATGTGCCCGAAATAAATAAGGTTTATGCAGTCCAGATTCAGATGGAAGATATAGCAGGAAAAATAAAGTTGCCTAATGAGGGTAAATCTGATATTTGTATTATCAATACATTTCCAAATGGTTTGGCTCGTCCTGAGATTCTAAATCTTGATGGTATGGAGGTAACTATAGGTGAACTCAAGAATAGTTTTAAATGGAAACTTGACCATCCACAATTACATAAACGAGAATGGAAGTGTGAAATTATTCTTGCTTACATTGCTGAAGGTGAAGATCCAGAGATCAGAATTCCAGTAGTCTCTGATAGAAGTCGATTTGTAGAAACTACCTACCAAACTATAAATGATGAATCTGTAAATACATTTGATTATCAAATAAAAACTACTCCAGGAAATTTCACCCCTAATCAAACCTGGGCTGCTCGAGTGCAGATGAAAGATGAAAAAGGTGAAATTATATTGTTTGATGAAGGGAAGAGTAAAATTGTAACATTTAAGATTAAACCAACAACTGGGCCTTATTTTGATGATGTTTGCGACAATCATTTTAAACCTGAAAAACTATATGAAAATATTAAGTGGAAGTTGGATCATCCAATAAGTGATTCAGATTTTAAGATCACTTTCCGAATGGTTGAAATTGATAAGGAATCATCTGCAGAAGTGCTGATTAAAGATGAAGATCAAGAAAACTATTTAATATATGAAGCACAGATGGGAAAGATCTATGCTGATCCTAGCTCAGAAGAGGCTCAAAGTTCTAACTTTAATTTTTCAGAAGAGCACTTTGGTTTATTAATTGAAAAATTAGATCCAGCCTTAAATAAGCTGTATGCTATCCAAATTCAAATGGAGGATGTTGCCAATAAAATTGATTTACCACAAGATGGCAAATCGGAAGTTTGTGTTATCAATACTTTTCCTAATGGCTTGGTTCGACCAGAAATTTTAAGCTTTTGGAGTGGGCAGGCAACTCATGGTGAATTTGCAAATGAAATAGAATGGAAATTGGACCATCCAAACATGCATGAAACAAGTTGGGATTGTGAATTCTTTGTGGCCTTAATAAATGAAAGTGATACGGATGAACAAATTTTGGAGTATTTTTCAGGGAATACAAACCAAATGGTAATCAGTAAAAAAAAGAACTTTACCATTTTAGATAAAAATGTGAAAACATTTAAACATCAGGGACTACAATTAGCAAAAGAAGTCTTCCCAGTTGGGGAGTGGGTAGCTCTCCAAATTCAAATGAAAGATGAAAAAGGAGAAATCATATTAGGTGCAGAAGGAAAAAGCAAGTTTATTAAATTCAGATTAATAGACGAGAAAGAACGACCCTACTTCATAGATGTATGTGACGAAGAGATTCCTTTAAACAAGATTTGGGAAACAATAAAATGGGATCTCAATCACCCAAATGTAGATAGTAGATGGAAGATGACCTACAAAATGGTGCCTATTGATAATAAAGATCATGCAGACAGTTTAATTAATAAAACTTCTGCCACAGACTATTTCAGCATGCAATGGATAAAAGATCTTGAATTTGCAGACCCAAATAGCGATGAAGCTAAGGCTCATTTTTTTAATTTTGGCGAATTGACTGATGAACAAAAAAATCATTCTTTTAGAAACAATCAACTATACGCTATTCAAATCCAAATGGAAGATGAAGAAAATTATATCACGCTTCCATTTAATGGCACTTCAGAAATATGCATTTTCAAAACAAAAGATGCTGACAACGATGGAGATTGTAATACTTCCTGTTCGCTTCCTCTTCCTGAAGATAAAGAATCATCAGACTTAGTCAAAGGTGATACTTTAGGGATGGGTAAATTTTTAATGGTAGTAAAAGAAATTTCAGGGACTAAGTCTGCTGGATTCAAAGGTAAGGCCGTTGTTTGGACAACATTCCTAAACAACATTGAAGTGAATGTTAAATTTGACGAACTGAAAGTCAATAGTAAAAAAGTGGCCTTTGAAGGATGGGCCAAAGC
>CALIIW010000185.1 GCA_938018185.1 uncultured Saprospiraceae bacterium | reverse complement strand
TATGAAGTCTGATGAGGAATGGCGCAAAGAAGAAGAACAGTATAGCCCTGTTAGGGAGCATGTTGATGAGTGGAAAGCTGAACGCGGCTATGATTGATATTAGTAGTTAATTTCCAATATCAAAAATTTGTTCTGCTATGGAAAACCATGATTTATCGGAACAGTATTTTCTTAGGTTTTTGATGTGTACCCATTTTGCGTCGTCGCATTCTAAAGATGGGGTGAGTTTTTGTTTGGTTGTTTCTGTTAGGTAGAACATCATCTTGATTCATAACAAACTTTTTTTGTTTTGTAAAATGATGGCAAGATTCCCAACCATCCCTAAAACGATTAGGCCAGCGACCCGGTGTTGAATTTTTTTATGCCAAATGTATTCCTCAGTCCATCTCCAGCCTTGACTTTTCATCATTTTGATAAGATCGTGAATATAAGTATGGCGCTCCCCATCAACTACTTTTTCTTTAATATTTAATACAAAAGAACCATCATCCTTTAAAACACGATAAAGCTCTAAAGAAAAAAGGCTCAAACCACTCTACATATTTATTAGGGTGAATACCCCCATATTGCTTTTTTCTTTGATCAGCATAGGGTGGAGAAGTTACAATAAAATCAATTTTTTATCTTCTATTTTTTAATACTTTTGATGAATCACCAAACAATACTTCATGTTCTACCATATAAATAATTATAATGGTTTTTTACATAAAAGTCAAATTATTTTTATCAGCCATATAGATAATGCCTATATTCTAATTTGACTTTTATTAAGTTGGGTTTACAGCTTGTTGTTTATTTTGAGCAAGTTAATGATGAGCATCATATTTTCAATCCTGATTTTCTAGTTAAACATGGTGATACAATATATGTTCTTGAAACTAAACCTGATGAGATTAGTGCAGGGAAAGAAAATAATGATAGCGCAGCTAAAATCAGGGCGAAAGTCAAAGACTCTGACAGCATCGGATTCGACATAGAGCAACTCGGTATATCTAAAGTTTAATATTTTAATACCGATACTATTGCCTAGCAAGAATTAGTAAATCAACATAACCAAAGTTTTATGGTTATTTGGAATAGTGCATTAGATATGAATAAGAAAATTTTAGTAGGTTTGAGTATTGCGATAGTTGTAATAGTGGGAGTGTTATTTGTTAGGGCATCTCAGGTTTCTACTTCTTCTAGTCCTACCACAACTACATTACCACCGCTTGAGCTAAACTTACGAGAGGGTGAACAAGCAGTAGACTTGAGAAGAATAGGAATATCAATATCTTTACCCTTAAAAGATATTGATATTCCTTACATTCCATTGGCTATTTCTCAATTTGAGCTTGTTCCAACAGAACTTAGTGAAGTGGGAGCTTTGGTTGATTTTGAAAACGAAGTTCTTTTCGATGTTTTAAGCCCAGAAGATTGTGCTCATAAAGTTGAAGAAAAAATGGTTCTAACTTTTGAAAATGAAACAGATTTTACGTTTGATAATTATTTAGCTAATAATTGCGTCGATGGTCTCGATATATTTCAGAATTTTTTGATTTTTGCTGTTGTTGATAGGGATGATTTACCAGCAGAGTTTTTAGCTAATCTTGATGCTATGGAAGAATTCAATCCTTCTCCTGCCTTAGCAAATGTTTTTGACATTGAATAAAAATAAACAATTATCTTGCCCTAAAGTTTTAATTGCAATTAGCCGATATAGCACTATGAAAAAATATTGGGCCTATTTTTAAGTCTTCTAATTTTTGTGGTATTTGTTTCAATTATCGCTGTTATTACTTCTCAAAGTTCTGATAGTTTGCTTAGTGAACAACAAAATGAGTCCGAGTCATTGACTTTTGAAGAAAACATAGAATCAGAGACTGAGCTTGAATCAATCAATGGCATCCCTTCGTCAACTACTATTCAAAATGCAAATACCTTAATTAGCTCTACAACAACTGCCTCAAATGCTACTATAAACACCACAAATTTAACAAGCTCTACAGTTGAAACAACTACAATCCCTATCGTTACAAGTTCATCTACGCCTGTACCCATTATTACGCCTACCACTATTGATGAAATTTCAATTTCAACAGTTAATACTGCTAATTCGCCGACCGTCAGTGAAAATCCTATTACAGTAATTTCATCAACACCAACCACTTCTCTTCCTGTTGTTACCACTACTACAGTGTTACCAGAACCAATATTCAATATTCAGTCACTGAAGCAGGTAATGATGTTCCGTTAGTAACGGGAGCTAGTTGCAGAGATAGCTTCCCTCAGCTTACTTCAGGTGATTGGGAAATTGAAGTATTGCATGACGCTCCTATCGGATTTATCAGTATAAATTTCACATATGATGTTACTCTGATAGAAGTGAATCCATTTTCTTAAGAATAGAATTAAAATAGCAAATTTATTGTAGTGCTGTCAGATGTTGGAATGGTTAAAGCTCATTAGCATTAGATTGGTTTGGCGATGAGAAAACGCAATGGCGTGGATTCTGGTGTGAAGATTTTTGATGCTGGTAAGGTTTTAGGTTGATTTTTTCTTTAGTTTATGTTATAGTATGGCATACTTATAAAGAAAGATAGGATTAACATGAGTAGTTTGAAAAAAGAAATTATCGGTAATCGTAAAGAAATTCTTGCTTCTGCTGAACGGAATAATTTGAAAGAAGTTAAAATTTTTGGTTCTGTTGCTCAAGGTAATGACTCTTCTGATTCTGATATTGATTTTCTTTATTTTCCTAATGATTCGACTGATGTATTAGATGTTATCGGTTTTAGACAGGATATGGTTAGGTTGTTGGGTAGGGATGTTGATACTCTTTCTGCGAATGCTGTTTCTGGTGGGTTTGAGCATGTTTTGGATGAGGCTATTCCTGTATGAATGATGATTTTAAAAAGATAGTTGAGTTTAGGCTTGGACATATTAGGGAGCAGATTGAAGATTGTTTTGATATAATTGAAGAGGGTAAAGAACTCTTTGATGATAAACGTTATATTCGTAAAGGTTCTAAAGATTGTTTAGAAACTATTGGTGAAGCCGTTAATGCTATAAGCAAAGCCTACAAGAAGAAAGAGGGTATTAAAGAGGAGGGGCTGTTTTTGCCTGATTATTTATCTGGTTTAGATGTTGAGTGGGACAAAATTAAGGGACTTAGAAATTTTGGTTCTCATGAGTATTACAAGGTTGATTATGATATGTTTTGGAATTTAATGGATAATCGCATTCCTGAGTTAGAGTCAGAGTTAGATAAGGTTTGTTCTTCTTCAGGCGAATTGATTATTGATGTTTTTTATAAAAAACCCAAAATGAAGCAAGGTTCATCTCCTATTAAAAGATTTTGCGGTTCCTTAAACACTAAAGGTAAAAAGCCTTGCAAGAATCCTGTCGGCTGTTCTATTAAGGGTCATTGAGAATCAACTGTGGTCTCTGAATGGGTTAGGTTTTCCATTTTTAATTTGCATGGAATGATTTGAAACGATTAATTGAAGTATTTAAGGAAAGAAGAATGTGAGTGAGTGTTAGATTTGTGTAAAATTTTTTGATGCTGAGATACCCTTCATAAGGTTTTTGGAATCTCATATTGACTTATAGTATATTTTGTCTTATAATTGCGAAATGCTAAATTGTCAGATTCTTTTTGTTTCAAGTTTTTATGATAAACCTGTTGCTGGTTTATGCAAAACGGAAGATGGCGAATTGTTAGCGTTTGAAGTTAGGCATGATTTTGAAATAGGTAAAGATTATTATGAAGGTTCTAGATTGTCTGAGCCTATTAAGGAAAGATTAATTGCAAATAAGAAGCTCTTTGAAGCTCATGTTGGTTTTCATCAAAGCCATGATGTTAATTCGAGGGAAATTCACCCTAAGGAAGAGTGGGATAAGTTTTATTCTAAGAAAGATATTATAGAATTTGAATGGATTTCTGTTGGTGAAATCAATCTTTTTTCAAACCCTAGATAAGATTTTGTAGCTTTTTGAAAGTTGAGGAAAGCTGAACGCAGCTATGATTGATTTTTACATTTATTAAATTTTTCTAGCATACTTACTAGCATGAAAAAAAGTAATCTTGGAAATATTTGCAACACTGTTAAACATCGTGAAGGAACTAATTACCCTAATGCACCTAAACCTAAACCTTCTTTAAAGAAAGCAAACTTGACTGATAATGTTGCAGTTTCTGATGTTTCCCTGAACTGGAGAATGCTATTAGCTCCTTTATTAATGACCCTTTTAATAAACCTCCTCGCAGAATAAATGAGAGAGCCACAGAAGTAGTGGATTTAGCAGTTAAAAGTGTACACAGAATAGGAGGGTTAGAAGATATTGATTTGGAGTCTCCTAACGTACAAGCAGCATTAGATTTCGCTGTTAAAGTGCCGGGAGCTAACACTGAGGAGCTTATCAACTTTGTTGGGGGTATGATGATAATGGGTGGGAAATTATTGAAGCTGCTGAAAATTTTCCTGAATATGCCGAGGAGTTGAAGGATCATCAACAATTCGAAAACTTTCTTGCAATTTGCGAGAAGAGTTCTGAGCACTGATTTGGAATTTTTAGGTGGGCGGTTTAGTCGAAGCGATGATCCTGAGTATTATGAGGAACAAATAGATAAACTTAAAAAAGAAAGAGGATAGCAAAACTGAAATTAAGTCTAAATGAATGATTTGTTATTTAAGGGGTTAGTGAGTGGATAAAAATTTAAGACAAATGTTTAAAATGTTATGATTATTATTAAGATTCTTGGCATAATATTAAAAATATGAGTTGGAGTAAATTTTTTCGTGAGGTTGACAAAGGGTTTAAAAGATATGACCGATATATAAAACAACTTGAACGAGAAAGAGAGAAAGAGGAGAGAAAGCAACGAAGGATTGAAAGAGATAGAATCAAACAAGAAAACAGTGAGAATAATCCTATAACCACTAGAAGTTTCCAAAAAAATCAGAGAATAGAAATTTTTAGTAATGATAATTGGCGATGTTGCGCTTGTGGGTCTGAATACAATCTTAGAGCAGATCATATTGTGCCATGGTCCAAAGGAGGGATGACTTTAGTTAGAAATGGACAAACCTTATGTTTTGATTGCAATGCCAACAAGAGCGCTAAAAGCCAAGAAAATTGGATGAGAACAAAGTATTTTTTATCACTTCCGAATTATAGGCATCGGAATATGCGGAGTTCGCCTGTTGATGTTCAAATTAATGATATTAAGAAAAAGCAGAATATAATCTCAGTATCTTCTGACCTTGTTTTTGATGATTTTTTTGAAGATGATTTAGAGTTGGTAGAAAAAATAGAAGAGCCAGAATTCGAAGATCCTATAGCGACAACACAGGAAAATAAATCAGAATTACTCTTAAATTTTCTTTTTTTAATTTTGCTTTTATTTTTGTTATTTTTGCTGGCAGTTCTTCTTTGAAAAAACCCGACAAAGAGAACTTATCTTTTAACTCTGCAATTCCTTCTTCTATAGATTTTTCAGCGGCATTGATTACTATCCATTTCGCTAAACTTCTTAATATTAAATTTATTATATCATTTTTAATGCATGTTTTCCAGCATTTGTCTTAAATTTATTCATGATATTTTAAACATTTCATATGGCAAATGATTCTTTTTGTTATAAAAGAGGTTCCCTATTGTAATAACAATAAGAAATCCATGCCATATCTCTTGATGAGAAACATCTGAATCTTCCCAATGTTTTACTTTTGATGTTTTTTGAAATAAATGTTGAAGCATGAGACCTGCTGAAGTAACCATAAAATCAACTTTTTTTATGTTTTTGTTTTCTAAACAATGATAAACAAAAACTCCTGCACTTGTATCTTCATAAGGTATTTTTTTTCTTTGTATCAAATCTAGCTCAATATAATCATTGTTATCAATAAGCCAATTCAGCCTATCTGTTTTTTCTTTTTCTGTTATGTTATCATGTTTTCCTTGTCGGATAACCCTTAACGAATCATCTACAAAATTTGATACGAAAACCCCTAATCCCTGTTCGTTTCCTAAAGAGCGGATAGATTTATATATTGATAGATTTTGCTGAATAATATCTATAACAAAATTATTAGAATTTATTTTTTCTTTGTAAAACTCAAACATATTTTCTATTAAAAAGTCTTCCTCTATATGAGGCAATAATTTATTTCTGTATTCTTCCAATTGAGATAAATGTTCTTCTCGCCATCCACAAACTTTAAGCTCTTCCTTGCTTAGCCCTATAGGTTCAGGAAAATTAACTAAAAATAAAACTAATTGCAAATATGAATTCCCTATATGCTCTGAATGAGGAAGCTCTTTGTTAATTTTGTTAAATTGATGCACCTTATCAGTTTCCCAAGATTGATGAATTACTTGTAAATGGCGAGGGTTTTTATTTCTTTTTTGAATTTCTTCAAGTATTTTTTTTATTTCTTTAATATTTTTAGCTTTTTTGCCAGATACAACCCCTAATTCCATATCAGACAATAAATCTTGAGATACTTTTACTATTTCTTTATCTTGTCCGATAGCTCTTAATTGAAAATCATTTAATTCAGATATAAAAGTTAAGAATTCTTTCATGAGAAAGTTAATATTCCTTTTAATAGTAGAATTAACCTCTTAGATTCACTTAGCGTGGATATACTCTGGAATATGTTATAAAGACAATGTTGGAACAATTAAAAGAATTCAAAGATAATTTAGATAAAGAACAGCAAGAACAATTACAAACAATAATAAATGATATAGAAAACAGTGATCAGAATGCCATACAGCAAGGAAGCGAAGCAAGACTTGTATACAAAGGTAAAAAACCTAAATACCAAATCCTAAACAACACACAATCCACGCCATACATTGTAAAAGACTCTTATCGCAAAGGAGAACCATGGAAACACGAAGGACTAGAATATAATTGGTCCAACAAAATAATATTTGGAGATAATTTAGGTGTATTGCAACGATTAATAGAAATGAAGAATGAAGGGTTATTGATTAATCCTGATGGCAGTCATGGAGTTAAACTGTGTTATATCGACCCTCCATTTGCTACTAAGTCTGATTTTGGCAATAAGAGTGGAGAAAAAGCATATAAAGATAAGTTGGCTGGTTCAGAGTTTTTAGAGTTTTTGCGTGAGCGGTTGATATTGATTCATGAGTTGTTAAGCGATACTGGTACTTTATACTTGCATTTGGATTACCGCACGGCCCCGCAAGCCAAGATGTTATTAGATGAAATATTTGGTGTAGAGAATTTTGGAAATGAAATCATATGGACTTATTCAGGGCCATACGCAGGCAAGAAACACTTCCCAAGAAAACATGATACTATTTATAGATATGGAAAAACATCAAATATGGCTTTTTATGATAAATCCATTAGGGTTCCCTACCAAGGCAGTTATGATAAATTTACTTCAGCAGATTCAGCCTTTAATCAAGAAAAAAAAGACAATAGAAGTCGTTATGAGATGGGCAAAGTACCTGAAGATTATTGGAATATAGCAATAACT
Source organism: uncultured Saprospiraceae bacterium (assembly GCA_938018185.1). Classification (GTDB taxonomy): domain Bacteria; phylum Bacteroidota; class Bacteroidia; order Chitinophagales; family Saprospiraceae; genus JALZVN01. Next base: position 3,733 of record CALIIW010000185.1, on the reverse strand, counting down.
GCTAGAATGCGAGTTGATGGAGTTTATAGAACTGGATATCCAACGGAAAAGCCCTATAAGTTATTAGATAGAATTATTAATGGTTCTTCTCAAGAAGGTGACATAGTATTGGATTGTTTTATGGGTTCAGGCACAACATTACGTTCTGCCGAAAAATTAAACCGTCGTTGGATAGGTGTTGACGCTGGGCGGTTAGGTGTTGCAACCACTAAAAAGTCTTTGTTAGAGATGCCCTCTAGGGTTTTGAAGAAGGAGAAGTTAGAGTTAGAGATTCAACCGTTTGATTCTTGTGAAGCTGGCTTATACACATTTGATGACATTACTGATGATGATTGGTTCAAGTTCCTTAGAGAACTTTACAAAGTAGATAATAATATGTTGTCTGATAAAACTCATTGTGTATTTGTTGGTTTAAACGATTTATTAACTAGTGAGTACATCGAAGCAGAAGCGAAGATTCTAAAAAAGAAACATAAGAAGATTGCTTTTATTTCTGCTGAACGTTCACTCTCATTGTATTCTTCTAAGTTGCCTAAGGGTGTTGAATTGTGGACTGTCCCTCCTGAGGTTTTTACTGGTTTTGTTGATGATTTACACCAAAGCAATATTTTGGATGGTGAGACTAGTTTGAATGCTGGTTCTGCTGTTATTCAATCTTCTGCTATGCGTATGATGGTAGCTCCTGAGGTTGGTTTTGAAACTAATGTTGTAGATGGTGTTCCTGTTCTCAAAGTTGTTTCTTGTCAGGTTCGTAATTCTTCTAGTATTAAACTATTAGAGTCTGAGTGTGTTTCTGGCTTGTCGTTTGTTTTGGTTGATTACGATTTTGATGGTAGTTTTGATTTTGAAGAAACTTTTGCTGTTAGTAAACCGAAGAAACATGAGGGGGATTTCATCGTTGAGCATTCAATGGATGTTCAATGTTTATCTTCTGATACGCAGTTGACTATGGTTGATGTTGCTGGTAATGAATTAAGAGTTATTTTGAAGCCTGAGGTGTGGAAGTGAAAGAGTTTTTGAATCAGATTTTTGATGATGACAGAAAGTATCATCGTGAAGCTCTTAAAGCTGCTTTGTCTCAATTAATTAAGCCTCAAGCTTTTGATAATGCTTGCTTTCCTGATAAACATGCTGGGGTTGTGCATATTGGTACTGGTTTGGGTAAGACTCGCAACATGTTTGCTCTTGCTGTGTACGCCTCTGTGAAGATTCCAGAGATTGATAGAGTGGTTGTGGTTGCGCCTAATTCTAACACGATAGGGAGCCTCTTAGAGCGTGAAATGCAGTCTTTTATGGTTTATACTGAAGGCATTAATAATTTTCCTTTGGAAAGAGATATTTATAATAGAAATAGTGATATTGATGAAGGAAGATTTCATGTTTTAAAAACGGAAGCTGCTGCCAAAAACCGCATTACTGCATTAAGTGATATGAAGCCGGAAGACCAAGCTAAAACGTTACTTATTATTGATGAGGCTCATCATGTGTTCAAGCGAGATAAAGGCAAGTTTACTAGTTTTGGCGAGTGGCTGGCTGAATCTGATTTTAAATATGTTATGGGTTATACTGGAACTCCTTATAATAAGAATGAGAAGATTTCTGAGGTTGTTTATGAGTATAATGTTTTGGATGGGATTGTTGATAGGCATGTGAAATCTATTCATATTGCAAATTCTGAGGATTCGTTTCGTTACGCTATGGAGAGGCATAATTTTGTTGTTAGTCAATATGGTTTGGTTGTTGATCCTGTTTGTTTGTTTGTTTATAGAAACATCAAGGTAGCTACTGAAGCTTATGGAAAGTTTTGCGCTGAGTTAGAGGGCTTTGATTTCAATAAGCCTACCAGTGTTGATAATGCTATTTTAGTTCATTCTAAATCGGATGATGAGTCTTTGAAGAACTTTAGAAATATCAATGAGTATAACAGGCTTAACCCAAAGAAGGTTATTAAGTTTATTTTCAGTGTGAATATGGCTAACGAAGGTTGGGATTGCAACAACGTATTTACCATTATCCCTTCTGAGTCCAAGGCTTTCAACAGTAAGCTCTTGGTTGCTCAGGTTACTGGCCGTGGTTTACGTTATGATAAAAAGATGTTTAAATCACCTCCTGAGCTTCATATTTCTGATCATTCTAGTTTTAAGAATGGTTTGAGTTTTCTTCATGAGGTAACTGGTATTGATAAACAGTTAAAATCTTTTATGACTGATAGCAATAATTTTGATGTTGTTAAATTAGATTTACAGCCTATTACCCATAATGTTGAAGTGGATGCCAAAGATTTAGACTTACAAGATATTCGTAAAAAATTGAATGATTTTTCAGAAGGGCGCTTTGTGGAAGCCGAGAATATGGTTACTGGAGAGAAAACTAGTTCTACGGGAATTAGATATGATGATATGCTTAATTATGAACAGATTAAAACTGAGATAATTAGAGTTTATGGACTAAATTGTCCTGCTTTAGATGTTCTTGAGCCTCATCATAAAATAGACCGAAGAGATTTAATGTCCTTGAAGGGGTTCATAAACCGTTATTTAAACCCTGTTGACAAAATTAGTGTTTCCAAAATAGTTGAATATGAACGAGATATCACAGTTGTGAGCACTAAGGATATGAATTCTAGTTATGCTAACCCTAACCGACTAATTGATAGCAGTGTGTTTTATCATGGTGAGAGTTCTGAACAGAATCTTATTTCTTTAACTTATGTAGATGATACAAAGAAAGTAAAGGCATCTAGCTGGAACTCACCTCAAGATATTGTTTTTGTTCATGATGGGGTAGAGAAACCTTTTGTTGATTTACTTGTTGGTTTAGATGTTATTTGGATTAAGTCTCCTGATAGAGGGTTTTACGAGATTCCTTATGAAGTTGATGGTGAACCTCACGTTTTCAACCCTGATTTTCTGGTTAAACATAGCGATATAACTTATATTATTGAAACTAAACCCGATGGGATTAGTTTGGGGAAAGAAAATAATGATAGCGCAGCTAAAATCAGGGCGAAAGTCAAAGCGGCTGAAGCACATTGTGAGACACTTAGAAAACAAAATCATGAATATCATTTTCGGTTAATTACGCCTAATGATTTTATGAGCTTTGTTCACGCTATCCAAAACAATAGCTTAATGCCAAAAGGCATCGAACATGAAAAATGTTTGAACTAGGGCGGGTTTTAATTTTCAAGTTTGCTTGACAATATTGAGAGTAGCCTGTTAACGTATTTACATGAGACATTTCTTTAATATGAAAGTTGTTTATTTTGTCGCAACCTTATTAGTCTTGTCTGCTTGTTCTAATACTATTACACCTGAACCTCCTGAAGGAGGAATGTTAATACCTTTTAAAGAGATAGAGCGTCAAAATTTACCTGAAGAGATTAATCCTAATGATGTTAATTCTCTTTCTATTTTTACGTCTTTAGAAGATGAAGAACGGGTTATTATTGTTCTTAGAAGGACTGGGGGCGCTAATTGCATTTTTGATCAAGGAGTTAGTAGTGTTTGGGTCGATAAAGAAACTGATGATATTGAATTAGTAAGCAACCCTGTGGAATGTAGAGATAGTCGAGAAGATATTATTGTTTATAGTTTTGATTTTGTAGAAGTTAATGCTTCTGATTTGACTGAGGGTATAATAGACATGTATTTGCACGAGGATGTCTAAAAAATTGGGGTATAAAGAAAGTTTAGCGCATTACCGATAATGTTTAAATGCGTAAACAAATTTT
>CALIIW010000184.1 GCA_938018185.1 uncultured Saprospiraceae bacterium | reverse complement strand
GTGCGCATGATTATGAACTTTAAAGATCCTGGAAGGAACGAAAATGTTCCAGATCCCTATTGGAATGACAATGGCTTTGAAAACGTTTATGAAATGCTTGATGTGGCTTGCGAAAAATTTATAGAAGCGTACAAATAAGGTAAAAACAGGGTACTTCTCAAAAGTGATTTGTCAAAATATAATTTTGAACATTCGTTTAGAAATCAACTTATGAGGGATTTTCAGATAAAAGCTAAAGCATTGAAAACCAACTTTTGGTACTTATGTGTTTTAAATTCTTTACCTCGTTTCTGGCGGTAAGAAACCCATGTAATTCTCGAAAGCCATTTGTCATGATTTAAAAAAAAAAATCACGCCAAATGAATTCAGCTCATTTCCTGTACCCAGTGTTTACACACTGGGCTATAATAATATCAGGCCTATGGCGTTTTTTAGCCTTACTTCTGAATTCCCCTAATTATTGGAACACCTCAACCTAACCAGTTTGAATTTTATTTATTCTACTAATTACTTTATAAAGTCTTGTATATTCATTTACTTCCTCTTCGAATGGATCGTGTTCTAAATAATTTGCTGAGATCAATTTTAGCTGAGCAACTTTTTGAAAATTGTCTTTGATTTTTTGAACATACTTTACCCAAAGCCTACCATCAGCTTTAACAGCATAAATTTCATTATCTCTTACATCGTTTATAGATCCAATTTCTCTGCAAATCACTATATCTCCGTCTTGAATTACTGGTTCCATACTATTTCCATCAATTGGAAAAGCAACTAAGCCAGCTCCACCTATACCAGGAATAGAAAAGTATTCTAAATCTTCAGCTGTCCCTACATCAACAGTGGTTCCAGCAAATGCATGTTTATTAGTGAACAGAATGTTGCCATTATAAGATGCAGAAACATCATTTAGTTCATCATGAATTGGAACAGATAAACCGAAAGGTTCCCCTTTGCCGTCAATCAAATAAGATTCATTGACATTGTATTCTTCACAAAGTTTTTTGGCTTGGTGATAATCGATTACTCTTTTATCATTTTTATTTAGGAAGGCTCTGACAATGTGTCCATAAGATTTGTTTTCGAGTATTTTTTCTGCGAGATCACCAACTCCTTTTCCATTTCTATCATTTTTTATGATATCACCACGCTTTTCTAACAATTTAAATACTTTAATAAATCTATCATTTAGTTGTATTCGGTCTTGTCTTATCATATCTATACTTTAAACAAAATATTTAATGTAGGTCAAATTTAAAACAAATAATGTTTTAAAACAAATTTTTTCATCTATTTCATGAGGTGACTAAAATCTGATTTCAGCATTCGAAAGATAAAAACATCCTGTACTTGATCATTAAAAATTAAATACTCTTTCAATAAACCTTCTTTTTCAAAGCCTGATTTTTTTGCAATTGAAATTGATTTTTCATTTTCAACACCAACAATAAGATCAATTCTATTAATCTCATAATTTCGAAAAACGTAGTTTAAAAATGGACTTATGGTTTTGTTGATTAAGCCCTTTCCCTGATGGTCATGATTGACCCAGTAACCTATTTCAGCTCTTTTATTGGCTTTATCGATGCGATGCAAGGCTAAAATTCCTGCAAATTCCTCTTCACAGATTATGACACTGTTAAACTTTTGCCCGCCTTGATTAAAAAAATAAATCTCCTTCAACCAATTGTCTGCGTCTTTTAAATTTTTGATACTTTTGGCAAATGTTGACCATTTTAACATCTTACTTCTGTGCTTTGTTAATAGCTCAAAAAAGTAGGGGCTTAATTCTGGAATTGGTTGACAAAGACAACAATCTTCATCAATTGAAAGTATTTTATTTATAAAAGCTTTTGGAATTTTCATGACACGAAGTATATATACAATATTTCCTCAATATAATGCTTGAATCATTCGTATTTTATAATAATTTTTAATAATATTATGTCTTTATAATTCGCGAGGACTGTAACCTTCAAATAATCATAATTTATGGGAAAAATAATCTCACTACTCAATCACAAAGGAGGAGTTGGAAAAACAACTAGTGCCATTAATATTGGAGCTGGATTAGTTGAGCTTGGAAAAAGAGTTTTACTTATTGATCTTGATCCACAGGCTAATCTTACTTTGTCTCTGGGAATCTCTCGACAAAAGTATTCCATTTATGAAGCAGTAAGAGGTGAATCAGAATTGGTGCCTTATGTAGTAAGAGAAGGCTTTGACGTAGTCACATCTAATCTTGACCTTTCAGGTGCTGAAATGGAATTGATAAATGAGGCTGGAAGAGAATTCATTTTAAGAGAGCTTTTTGAGCCTATTAGAGATGAATATGATTACATCATCATTGATTGCCCTCCTTCATTGGGCTTGCTAACATTAAATGCACTCACATCTTCTGACTATGTATTCATTCCTTTGCAAACAGAGTTTTTGGCGCTTCAAGGCTTGACTAAAATCAAACAAGTTATTGATAAGGTTAGATTCAGGCTTAATAAGAAGTTAGAAATAGGTGGGGTGATAGCTACAATGTACGATCATCGTAAAGTTTTAAACAGAGATGTTGTAGAAACAATAAAAAAGTATTTTGGAAAAAAAGTTTTCAATACCTTGATCAGAGACAATGTTGCTTTAGCAGAAGCACCAGCTCAAAGAAAAGATATTTTTAGCTATCAAAAATCTAGTAATGGTGCAAAAGACTATTTGTCTTTATGTAAGGAGATCATAGAAAGAGTAGACAACTATGATATGACTGTTAGAACCATCAGAAAAGTTCAATCTTAGTCTCCCCCAATTAATAAAATGAAATTGCTGTGAGTAAAAATAAAAAGAAATTCAAGGCTGGTTTAGAAAGTCTCTTCGGAACAGATAAAGATCAAGAAACTTTAGCTGAAGAAAGTCCATTATTAGTAAAAACGCAAGCGCTTACAAAGAAGAAGAAAGAAAAAAGAATTAAAAAAAGAGCCAGCGGCAAGAATTTCACCTCAGACCTTGATTCCCTTTTTGAAGATTCTGTAAAAGAGACCATAAAAGAGCAAGCTCAATCTTTGGTGGAAGGTTCTAATTCAGAAAAACACCAATCTCGAAGAAAGACTAAGAAACCATTAATAGGCTTAGATGCATTGATCCAAAGAACCTATGATGGTGGACCTGATGATTCTGATTTCAAAAAAAGAGTGACAGTAGTCTTAGAAAAGAAGAAAGTTGAAAGACTTAAAAAGATTGCCAAAAGCGAGAAAAAATATCTAAAAGACATCCTTGGCAACTTGGTAAACGAGTTCATGAAAGAATATGATAGGAAAGAACGTAGAAAGAAAGACAATTAATACTAGTCTAAATCATAAGGTTTTCTTAAGTTCAAAAAGGATATAAACGATTTTATATCCTTTTTCGTTTATATAGAGGTATCTTATAGTAAATAGGAGGTACTTTTATTTACTGAGCGTCTAATAATAGCTCATTTACATAATCTAATAAAATTCATTTAATGAGAAATATATTACTGTTTGGGCTTATTTTATTACTAAATAATCTGGTAGCTCAACAACAAGATTCTATCCAAGAAAATCAAATTGACCTTATTTCCGTCGATATTGAAGCCTTGGAGAATTCACTACTTTGGAAAATTGAAGGAAACGGCCTAAAAAAGATCTCCTACTTATTCGGTACCATTCACATGATTCCTGCCGAAAACTTCTTCTTGCCGCCAAACACAAAGAAATCAATTGACGCCTGTGAAAGGATGACTTTTGAAATCAATATGGATGATATGGACGCAATGGGTATGGATATATCTTTTATGATGAACTTATTCATGAAAGATGGTACCACCCTTCCTAGTTTAATCAGCAAAGAAGATTATGATTTAGTAATAAATCATTTTAGCAAAAAAGATTTTCCTTTGCCAAGCATGATGATCGACAAGATCAAACCAATGTTCTTAAGTGTACTGGCTTCAACAGACATGGATATGTTTGGAATGGGTAGTAAAGAAGGAGACAAAAAGGAGGATCCAATGGGCGGTATAAAATCTTACGAAATGGAATTCATGGAATTTGCCAAAGAAAACAAAATGGAAATGGCAGGTCTTGAAACAGTAGCTTATCAAATGAGCATGTTTGACAGCATCCCTTATAAGGATCAAGCTATCATGCTTGTTGAAAGCATTAAAATGGAATCAGACAGTCTTAGTCCAGGAAATGAAATGGATAAATTGATTGAACTTTACGTAAGTCAAAACTTAACTGCCTTGCAACAAGCGATAAATTCAGAATCTGCAGGAATAGGTAAATTTGAGGACCTATTATTAAACCAAAGGAATAAGAACTGGATTCCAATCATGAAAGAACAAATGGACGATAAAGCTACTTTTTTTGCAGTTGGTGCTGGACACTTAGCTGGAGAATATGGCGTGATAAATCTTTTAAAAAAAGAAGGCTATACTTTGACACCCATTAGTAAAGAGAAAGAAAAAAAATAGTGGCATTAATAAAAGAAGTAAGAGGTTTCACTCCTAAGTTTGGCAAGGACTGCTTTCTTGCCGAGAATGCAACAGTGCTTGGTGAAGTTACATTGGGAGACAATTGTTCCGTTTGGTTTCAAGCAGTAGTCAGAGGTGATGTCAACAGCATAAAAATTGGCAACAAGGTTAATATTCAAGATGGGGCTATCATTCATTGTACTTATGAAACCGCCCCAACTACTATCGGTAATAATGTGTCCATTGGTCATCGAGCAATTGTCCACGGTTGCACCATTGATGACAATGTTCTAATAGGAATGGGAGCCATAGTTATGGATCATGTGCATGTTCCTAGTAATTGTTTGATAGCAGCAGGAGCAATTGTACTAGAAAACAGCAAACTTGAATCCATGCATATCTATGCTGGAGTCCCAGCTAAAAAAGTTAAAAAATTAAGCGAGGAGGTTTTTAAGCATAACATTGAAAGAATAGCCAATAACTATGTGATGTATTCTAGTTGGTTTTAGGACCAAAGCGTACCTAAGGGCATGGTCTTATGCTACAGAACTAGTGTTTCAATTGTCTTTCTGCACTGCTCCTTTTTCAAACCAAACTTTGGCTTGATCTGTTGGGTCTCCATTATAATTTACAAAAATTTCTTCCCCTGGAGGAATATCTTTAAAGGCATAGTAAGACAGTGTACCACTTTCATGATCTGGATAATATTCCGCATTTGGATCATAGGAATGATTGTAGATAGATCCGTATCCAAGTATTATTGCCAAACTATCGTCTTCTTTTCCCCAAATAAAATAATAGTCGTACAGCACAGACTGCTTGATCCAGTCTAGCTCTTTTTTTGGTAAAACCAAGACTGGGCAAATTTCTATAATTTCTCCTTCCGTAATGAATCGAGTACAAAATACACCAGTCCCATGAATAGGAGAAGGCGCTACATAGAGATCGTTATTTCTTTGCGACATTATCTGACTTTTTTCCTCTAGTTAAATATACGCCAGATAAAATTAGCAAGAAACCAATGATGTGATAAATTCCTATTATTTCGCTATCAAAATATCCCCAAGCAATGGCGACTATTGGAATTACATAAGATACCGTACTTGCAAATAAAGCATTTGTTCTTTGTACTAATTTATAGAAATAAATATTTGCCAAAAAAGTACCTAAAAAAGAAAGCAGACTAACATAAATAAAGGAAGGGATTGCATGATCATCCGTGCGAAATACTTCCAGAATTTCAGTAGTCATCAAAATAAAAAAAGCTGGTAATGTTATTAAACCAAAAGCTATAGAACTGATTGTAATTGGCTTTAAATGACTTAAGTAGGTCCCAATAGTATTCACGCTTATCGCATAACCAATGGTGGCTATCACGATCAACATGGGATAAAACAAATCATTTCCTACGCCAGTATCCTTTCCAAATGTTATGAGTAGTGCGGCTCCTATTAAGCCTAAGACAACTCCAGATACTTTTAGTATTGTTATTTTAGTCTTGAATAATAAGACACCCAGGATCAGTGTAAATAATGGTGTTAAGGAATTTAATAAACCTGCAACGGAACTACTTACTTGAGTTTGCCCCAATGCATATAGAAATGCTGGAACTCCAGATCCACCAATACTTACTATTAACAAGTATTTTATATCCTGCTTACTGACCTTTTTAAATTCTTTTAGAATAAATGGCAAAAAAGCAATTCCCGCAATTGAGATTCTAAAACAAGCAACTTGCAAAGGGCTGAATGCAATAAGGCTTTTTTTGATAAGTATAAATGAGGATCCCCAAATTACGCTCAAGCCAATCAAGATAAAGAGGCTGGTCAGGTCAATGCTTGGCTTTTCTGCATTTGAAATATTAGATGAATCGGAATTATCTGGCATTAGCCCAAAGGTATGCAAATTAAAAAAGGGAATACTAGAACAAGTGAAGTCATTTTATAGAATTACTTTTCTACTTAAATTTTTACTTTTTCTGATAACTCGTTTTAGTTTTTCAACTTTAGAAACAAACTTTTGCCATTAAAATGATTTTCTTATCTACTACAAAATTTGGTAATTTTAAGGACAAGCCATAAAAAAAGAGGCTGTCCCAAAAGACAGCCTCTATACAATTATTAAATCAACATTTATTCTTCAATGACTAGCTTATGAAATTCTGCCTGAACACCAGAGCTGATCTTTACCAGGTAAACTCCTGTTGCTAAACCATTTAAATTAAATCTTTTATTGAGTTCTCCAGATCTGAAATCATACGATTCCGTTTGGATACTTTGTCCAAGGACATTCAAGAATGATACTTCTATAGACTCCTTACTTTCTCCAATCAACTGTATGGTAAATTCACCATTATTAGGATTAGGGAAAATATTGAATTCATTTACGAAAGGTAAGTTTTCAACACCTACAATTTCATCAACGACAACTTCCATAACAAAGTTATTGAAACCGCAAGGGCCAGCAACTTGTAGGATCACATTGTAAGTACCAGGCCCATCATAAGTGTGAACTGGATTTTCATCTGTGCTTGTATTTCCATCACCAAAGTCCCATATAAATGAATTGCTATAAAGACTATTGTTAGTAAAACTAACCTTTCCATTATCTTCAACAGCATCAAATGCTGCAACTGGCACATCATTAACCACTATGTAATTCTCTTGACTATTGATATCGTTTCCAAAAGCATTTGATACTGCCAAAGTGACTCTATAAATCCCAGGCTCCGTATAAGTAACCACTGGATTTTGTTCATCAGAACTTGCAGGAGATCCTCCATCAAACAACCAAGACCAAGAATTTGGATTCGTTGTTGACTGATCCGTAAATTGAACTGTGAATGGTACACAACCTAAAGTCGCATCCGCTACAAACAAAGCCACAGGAGCTAGAGGAACAATAACTTCATCAATAGTTACCTCTTCTGTCCATGTATCTGAACCACATGCATTCGTTGCTGTCAAGGTGATCAAGAAAGTCCCTTCGTCCATAAATTGGTGACTAGGATTTGCTTCTTCTGAACCAAGGCCATCTCCAAAATCCCATGAATATGTATCCGCGTTATCTGAAGAATTGAAGAAAGAGATATTTGCATCTTCTTGATTCAAAGTAAATAAAGCATCTGGAATATCTTCTACTACAATGAAATCTGTTTCTACCTGTGTATTTGAACCAGCGGCATTACCAGCCTGCAAGATTACAGTATAAACACCCGCTTGTTCGAAAGTAACCGTTGGATTCTGTTCAGTCGAAACGGAAGGGTTGCCGCCGTCAAACGACCATAACCAATTGTCCGGGTTATTTGAAGACTCATCTGTAAATTGAATTGTCAATGGTGCACAACCTGCAGTCAAATCAGCTTGGAAGCTAGCTGCTGGTGCCATTGCAATATTAATATTTACAACAAAAGAAAAATCCGTAGATCCACAATCATTGCTTGCTGTTAGTATCACTGTATAGTTTCCACTATCTGTGTAATTATGTTGAGGGTTTTCATCAGTAGATGTATTTCCATCTCCAAAATCCCATGCATATGTATTTGCTCCAGAAGAAGCATTTACAAAATTAGCGATGCCTTCTGATGTTGAACTAGAGAACATTGCGAAAGGAACATCTTCAATAGTGATGTAAGAAATTTCTACCTCTGTATCAGAACCTGCAGCATTTGAAGATTCTAAGATAACAGTGTAAGTCCCAGCAGTCATATAAGTGACTGACGGATTTTGATCTGTAGAAGTTGCTGGTGTACCACCTTCAAATGACCACGACCAATCTGTTGGGGTGTTAGTAGATTCATCTGTATACTGAACAATAACGGGTGCGCAACCAGTAGTCATATTAGATGAAAAAGCAGCTTCTGGTCCCAATTGACTGCCACTATTAGAAATCGTAATGTCTTGACTCATGCTGGTTGAACCGCAATCATTAGTTGCTACCAATGTTATCGTATAAGTTCCATCAACATCATATGTATGTGTTGGATTAGTATCAGTTGATGTGTTTCCATCTCCAAAATCCCAAGTATAAGAATCAGCAGCGGTTGAAATATTTGAGAATGCTGCCTCTACATCAGTTGTTTGTGCTATGGTAAATCCAGCTGTTGGTACATCATCAATTACTATATAAGAAAGTAAGATCTCCGTATCTGTTCCCGCCGTATTTCCAGCTTGTAGGATAACACTATAGGTACCAGGAGTTGAATAAGTCACCAATGGATTGGCCAAGGTTGAAGTCGAAGGGGTTCCCCCTTCAAATGACCATGCCCAAAATGTAGGATCATTAGTTGAAAGATCTGTGAACTGAATATTAGTTGGAGAACAAGCGCTTTGAATATCAGAGGAAAATAAAGCGACAGGGCTTAATCCTCCATTGTTTGCCAATTCAATCGTTACTGTTTCAGTTGTCGTACTTGTTCCACAAGGATTAGTTGCGGTCAACACTATTGTATAGGTTCCTGAAGCAGTATACACATGAGTTGGATTTTGAGCGATACTATTGTTTCCATCTCCAAAATCCCAAGAATATGAATTAGCATTCTGTGATAAATTTGAAAAAGTAGTATTTCCTAAAGATGCTGCTAAGCTAAAATTCGCTTCTGGCACATCGTCAATTGAAATGTACGCCAATTCAACTTTTGTATCTGTACCACCAGCATTTGATGATTCTAGAATCACAGAATAAGAACCAGGTGTTGCATAAGTTACAACTGGATTTCTTTCTGTGGAAGTAGCAGGCGTCCCTCCTTCAAATGACCACAACCAAGCTGTTGGCGTATTAGCGGACAAGTCGGTAAAAGACATTGTTGAAGGTGCGCAATCTGTTTGATTGTCAACTTCAAAATCGGCTACTGGCGGAATTGTACCACCTGTAATTGTGCTGTCTAAATTTATAGTAACAAAAGTAGAATAAACATCTACGGTACAATCATTGGCAGCCGTAAGGTTTACTTGATAGGTTCCACTAGCTGCATAATTGTGATAAGGATTAAAATCTTGACTAGATCCACCATCACCAAAGCTCCAATAATAATAATTTGAATTTGAAGATTGGTTAATAAAAGTAATGGAAGAAGAGGAAGCATTTGTAAAAGCAAATTGTGCCGTCGGCGAAGCCTCTACTACAATATAATTAGAGTAGGTCGCTGTTGCAGTTTGCCCATTATTTGTAACTTCCAAAGTAACATCAAAACTTCCTTGTTCATTATAAGTTACTGTTGGATTTTGGTCAGTCGAAGTTGCAGGTGTTCCACCTGGAAAAGTCCATAACCATCCATCTGCATCCGGTGTTGTCAAATCAATAAAATTAAATTCAGCTGGTGTACAACCTTCGTTAGTATCAACGGATATGAATGGTACTACTGGGGTAGCAGTAGTTTCATTTTCTGTTAAATATATTGGACGCTGAGTTAATGCAATACCATTTGCTGATTGAGAAGTTTGTGTTCCTGTTATAGCGTAATCCCATTCTTTTTTATAGACTGTAGAAAGTCCAAAACTTGCAGGGAAACTATATGTACCAGTAGCAAACTCAACTCTATCTTGGGTTGTCTTAGCCCATAGTACATAAGTATATTGTCCAGCATCGTTTATAAATGCGCCACCATCTAAAGATGCAGGCAAACCAAGACTAGCTGTTTTGGCAGCATCGTATCTTGTTCCAAATAAAATATCAGAAGAAGTCTTATAGGCAAGACCTTCTTTATTCATTTCTAAATTTTCGTATCTCTCTTCGTAATTTAGATTTTTATACAAACCTAAAAGATCAAACTCGTGTGTTGCTTCACTCTCTGTCTTGTCTTCATAAATACTATAAATATGAATTTGGCGAATATCCAATTTCATTGCATTTACAAAAGTTTTTAGCATATAGTTGATTTGCATTTCCTCATCAGCCATAGAGCTTGCGTTAAACCTTCTTCTAGGCGCATTGAACTCAGTTACAATCCATTCCTTCTTAGGATAAGTATTTCCATCAAATCCATAATTATCCATTATACCTTGATAAAAACCTTTTCTTCTTTCCATAGCATAAGCTGCTCGGTCAGAATTTCTTTGCCATGGGAAATCACCTAAAGCAGGATCCCAATCACCTCCTCTAACCGTTCCATCAATATCTGGATAAGAGTGAAAACCCATAACATCAAAATATGCTCCACCACCATGCGGGAATTCCGCAGTTGGAGCTCCTCCATTTGGATAACCTGGAGATGGTGTAGGATTATCCGTATTTCTCAGTATTGCATCAAGAAAACCTCTTGATCCAACACCAGCTACTGTCACATAATCATCTGGTGAAATTGTCTTGATAATTTCATAACTAATTCTCAACAATCTTACATAATGTTGTATTGGGGCTTTCAATTCATAGCCACAAGGTGGAGGATCCATATCAAACCAGTTTCCTGGTACGCCACTATCTTTCCATGCACTACCTGTAAAATCTCTTCCTGGCTCATTCCAGATTTCCCAAAATTTTACATGTTTAGTATATAAAGTAACGACGTCCCAAAGGTAGGCCGCATATACATTATCATCATTATAAGGTGTACCATTCGCTCCTCCATCCCAAATTGGCTCATACATATTCTTAAAGAGCGTTGACTGACATGGAACTCCATTATCATCATAACTTAACAAATCTGATCTTTGAGATTCTGCAGGATAACCTACAAAACAAGTCAAGTCTCTCAGTCCTATATTTTCATAATGCTGAAACTCATTTACTCGTATGTCAATACCCCATTGGTCGACAAAACGAGCAGGTAAAGCAGGCCTAATTGTCTTCACTCCAGCACCTAAAACACCTCCATTTGCGACATCACCTACAGATGGATTTCCAGCTGCAATATTAGCAAGAGCAATATCATCATAATTTTCTCCAGCAGGTGTAAAGTGTAAATTGGAACCAGGTCTAAACACGCCAGTATAAGGTGCTACCTGGTCTTTTGCGGTGTAAGATACCTGAGCAGAAAGCTCTAAAAAAATTAAGCTGACTAAACAAAGAAGTATAATTCTTCCCATGATAATCGATATTATTAAATGTTGATTAATAAATAAATTCAATATAAAAGCGGAGGATAAATGTAGGAAAGGAATCTTTTGATTTGTATTCCATCCTAATTTGTCCCTAAATTCAAATCACTATCAAATGTTTAAGAGTTTTTAACCCTTAAAACATAGAAAAATACCCTAAAAAAGGTACGATTTCATATGTGCAACTATGATTTAAGTTGCCCGATTTTTTTTTTGTGTTGGAGATAAACAGGTCAGAAATTATTACAACCTCTGTGTAATGGTTTTTAAGTTGGGCTTTTTCAATCTCGTAAACGAAATTAAAGTATTATATCGACTTTTTAGTATTTATTTATAATGTTCTTTATAGAATGTATCATATCCGTCTAAAGATTTTGCTCTTAAGATCTGTCTATAATTATTTTGGCTGACAGCATAGACCGTAAATTCCATTGATTTAGGACCAAAACTATCATCAGAACTTGCTGATTCGACATAAATCTTTGCTAGATCCTTATTTTTATATTTACGAATGACCAAAATTGGTTTTTCAACATCAGATCCTAGAAAAATATTAGATAGTCTCAATTTATCTAGTTTAAAATTATTTCTATTATAAGCAGCTACAGAACTTTTCAAGTCTTCAACCTTTGCGTCTCCTTTGTTTGACACAGCCACAATTACATAATGTAAACCTTCTTCATCAGCAGTAAATTTCGCCTTATTAGCATTTGCTGTTTCTGTTTTTGGTGCAGTATTAACTGACTCATCCCCTAGCAATCTTAAAATTTCTTTTGCTCTAGTTTCTTCTTCTGAATTTGGAAACTTCGCAATGACTTCTTTTAAGGATTTTTTATAGGCATCTTTTCCTTCTGTATTACCTACAGCCATTGCTCTTAATAAATAAAACTTAGGCATCATGATATTATCAGGGCCAAATTTGCTTTCAGCAGAATTAATCCTACTAATCACTTCTTTAAAGTCATTCGCTTTAAATTTGGTATAGGTCTCCTCATAATATTTATTCAATTGATTCTTTTCATCTAGATAGTTATTTAAGAAGTTAGGGTCGGAAAGAACCCTTGCATAGGTTGATTCTGGATATTTCTTGGTCAATTTATCATAATACTCCTTAGCCTTTGCTTTATTCCCCAGTTCTGAATAAGCCAGATATAAATAATACCAAGCATCCAATTGATTTTTTGTCTCTGGGTATTTCTTTAAGAGTTCCCCTTCATGATAATCAACAGTCTTTTGATCCAGTTCTAGTTTATCTCTAAAGAGCTTACCTAATTGAAAATAAGCTTCTTCGATTTTGCCATGCATTTCTGCTTTTTTATCATCAGTATCAGGGATATCTTTAAAAATGTTCGCCATTTCCTTTTCTGAAACATCCTTATTCTCATTTGTATCAATATTGACTGTTTCTTCGAGATCAGAAATAGACTGTTTAGACGATCTTCTCCAGTCATCTTCTAATGATCTACCAGACCACTTTTTGTCAAAATCTTTCTTACCTTTTTTTAAGCTCCTTTCATTATAAGCAAAGAATAAAGAATTCACTGTTGAAGGTCCTCCTCGGTTAGGGATTGCGTTAGATCTTGCTTGATCCGGACTGATTAACTTATTCTTTGGCATACCATATTTGCTTGAGCCAGTATTCTTCGGACTTGCAGCTATACTTTTTGCTGAAGCTTCTCTTTCCTTTTTAATTTTTTTAGCAAGCTCCTTTTTCTCATCTGGACTCAAATTACTTATCATCAATAAGCTATCCTGAAGATTTATAATTTCGATATTTTCGGCTATTTCTTTCAAGTTAGTAGCATACCTGACTACTTCTGGGTAGCGCTCATCGGTGGTATTTAGTACGACTAGGGTGCTATCATAATAGTTCTTTGAGAGTACAAAAGATTCTTCTTCAAAATAAAGATTTGCTAGTCTTAAATAAGTCTCTGCTTTTTGAGATTTATTTCTAGTGCTCTTCAATAAAGATTTTCTATAGTTTTCGATGGCTAAAGATTTCTCCCCATTCTTCAATGCTAGCTCTCCCAATACAAAATAGATTTGATCCAAGTAATCAACATTTTTATAATCCTTGGTCATTCGCTTCAAAGTCTTTCTAGTATTGTCCAATGTTTCTTGCCCAGTTGCGTATGCATTTGAAACCATACTGAGCTTAGCGCTGAATTCCATATCATAGTCATTGGTAAGCTTCATTGCTTTTTGAAAATAAGCTACCGCTTTATCAGATTGTTTATTCTTTTGATGAATTTGCCCCAGTATGTAAGCATATCTTGAACGTTGTTTTTTAGTCTCCCCTTTTTCAAGAGCCTCCTCTAAATGAGGGATAGCATTTTTATATTTTTTTTGCTTTAAGAATAAATGGGCTCTTACTCCTGGAATTTCATCAGATACCTCTTTGGCAAGGTCTGCTTTTCCAAGCAATGTTTGAAGCAATCTATCTGCATCATCGTACTTATCTCTTTCAATAAGAGTTCTAGCCATCCATAGTTGTCCTTCGCTGTATGCAGGTCTGTGCTTTAAGAAATAGTTAGAAGGATCTGTATTTGGATTTTCCTTTAGTTTCTTGGCTTCCTTTTTAGGAATTTCTTCTTTTAAGACTTTTTTGACTGGATCAACTTTTTCTTTTTCCTTTTTAGGAGCTTTTTCTTTAGGAGCGTCAGATTTTTTCGTTTTCTTTCCTTTCTTTTTACGTTTTCTATTTTTCTCTCTTATTTTCCTTTCTTTTTTTCTCTTTTTCTTTAGTTCCTTATTTTCTTTTTCTCTTATTTTTTGCTGTTGCTTTTTGGTTAAGGTATAATCATCTTTATAATCATCCTCCACACTATCTTTATCATCCGTTTTCTTTGAAGAAGGAATTCTTGTTTTGCCTTTACCTTTTGCTTTAGCTCTTTTCCTTGCAGCTTCTCTTCCTCTCTTTTGGATGGCACTTTTGCTAAAATGCTTTAACATATACTCGAAGGTCTCTTCCGAGGATTCATAATCTTTTTTCAGATATTGAGCTTGACCTATCAGAAGGTAACAATCATCCGTCCAATCGGATTGCCTATGTAAAGTGGCAACAATAGATACTTTTTCAATGGCATTGTCTAAGTCTGGAGCAACAGATTGGGCCTTATCCACAGCAACATACTCATAAACAGGCAAGACCTTGTTGTAGTTGTCTTGATACTGTTCTTCTAAAGTTGTAATACTTTCCGTCATAAGTACATCGGCATTAAACCAGCCATTGTACCTTGAGTTCATATTGTGCCATTTCTTCTTCAGACCAGTTAATTCATCGTTCCTACTCTTTTGTGTTTTGCAGGAGAATAAAATGCTTAAACCGATAATTATGAAAAATATGTGTTTTAAGTCCAAAATCTATGATTTTATCTTTGTCAAAAGGGCTTTTTCTTATTACAAAAAAGCTAACCTTTGATATACTAGGTTGCGAATCTTAATGTTTCAATAAAATAAGGCATAAAGAACCTTATTTTCAGACACTATAGTAACTTTGAAAAAGTAAAAATATTTTAAATATTTAGAAAAAAGGTCAGAATGTCGACTGAAAACCAAAAACAGATCTCTTTTAAAGAATCTTTGGATAAAACTTACAGATTAATAGTCCAAACCAGTGAAACTTTTGAGGAAAAAATAAGCCTAAAATTCAAACTGTGGCATATGGTCCTTCTGGGCGTTTTAAGCTTATTTGGCTTAATTATGCTTATTGCAGCTACACTGATTTATACTCCTTTAAATCGACTCTTCTTTGAACATGGCGAAATTAGTCAATATCGAGAGATTTATAATGAGTTAGATGAAATGGAAAGAAAATTGAAAGCGCAGCAAACTTATACCACTCGTTTTATGAGAATGCTCAACGATAGTGTAGAAACTGCTGAAGACAATCAAAAAAAACAAATTGAACTGAGTGAAACAGATGATTCAAGCAATATTTCTAAAGTCAAAGAAGATAGTCTGATTAGGCAAGAAATCGAAAATGACGAAAAGTTGATGGAAGAAGCCTTACTAGCAGTTAGTAGTAGTGAATCAAGGATTTTACCATTAGAAAAGCTTTATTTCATTCCTCCTGTTACTGGTCAGATTTCAGCTTCTTACATGCCTGACAAAGAACATTACGGCACGGACATCATTGCTCCAAAAAATACTCCTATAAAAGCTGTTATGGAAGGCTATGTAATAAGTTCAGATTGGTCAATGGAAACAGGGAATACCATTGGAATCCAACATGCGAACAACATTATTTCGTTTTACAAACACAACTCTAAAAACCTCAAGAAAACGGGAGAAGCGGTCAAAGCTGGGGAGGCAATCGCAATTATCGGTAATACGGGCGAGCAGACAAATGGCCCTCATCTCCATTTTGAGCTTTGGCATAAAGGAAAACCATTAAATTCAGAAGAATACATCCAATTTTAGTTAAATCTTGATATTCTTTGAACTTTGGCATATTTCCTGCATTTGATACTAGTTAGGATTCATCAATTATAGTTTCACAATATATATTGGTTATGTTCTTTAAAAAAATCAATAATTAATATAATTTTACTTTTAACACAGATTAGTCAAGAGATGGAAAAAGAAAATAAATTTCAGTTAAATAAATTACTAAATGAAAATGGGGAGACTATAAGTCCAGTTTTACCTGAGGAAATTAAAAACTTCCTTATTGACATCGATGGAACGATCTGTGATGATATCCCAAATGAAGAACCTGAAAGAATGGCAACAGCCCTACCTTATCAAGATGCATTGAAAATTTTGAATAAATGGTACGATGAAGGCCATATCATAACTTTTTTCACCTCTCGTACTGAAGAGCACAGAAAAGTAACTGAAGCTTGGTTAGAAAAAAACAACTTTAAGCATCATGGTATTCTTTTCGGAAAGCCTAGAGGTGGCAACTATCATTGGATTGATAACCACATTGTAAAAGCAACAAGGTTCAAAGGAAAATTTACGGATCTAATAGTGAAGAATAAGGAGATTGAAGTTTTTAAATAACTTACTTTTTTAACAAAATATCTCCTTGTACATTTTCCATCTGAAGACTCTTCTTGTTTATGTATTCTATATAATAGTAAAACACTCCTGGATCCAAAAGCTTTCCTCTGAAAGTACCATTCCAAAAAAATTGTGTGTCATTAGCTTCAAACATCATGGCTCCCCACCTATCAAAAATTTGCAGCCTTTTTATCTCAAAGCCTTTTCCTAATGGCAGAAAATCATCATTGATACCATCATTATTTGGAGAGAAAACGGTGGGCAAATACATGGCTATTTCACATTCATCTTCCAATAGCTTGAATTCTTTTTCTAAGATACAATTTTGAAATTCAGTTTTGATATTGTATGAACCAAATGCATTCAATAGGATAACTGAATCTGCAAAAATTTCATTTTTATGATAAAAATTATTGCCATACATTGAACTGGGTCGGAGTGTAAATGGTAAACTAACTCTACAAGCGTACACGACCTCCTCAAAATTTAGAATCTCTTCTATGACAAGATCTGAGCGTACGATATCTATTGACATAGTGTTTTTACAAAAGCCATCGGTAGCAGTCACTTCATACACACCTGATTGAAAAATTTCTATTTCTATTCCCTCTTGTCCTGTACTCCATTTCGCAAATTCAACCTCATTAATAGAGTTTAAACTTAAAATGCTTGGATCTTCAAGAAGACAAGGAGCCTCCGTTTCAACAATCTCAAATTCAAATTCATCAACTACTTTTACTTGTTCTATATGTGTATGTGAACATCCCAAATACCAAAGTGTATGTGAAATTTCAAAACTACCTTTATCATCAAAACACCAAGTTTGATCTTCTTCTCCGATGTAGATGGTATCTTGATTTTCATTAGTAATCAACCATTCTTCTTTAAACAAAGTATTTTCTTGAAGTGAAGAAACGGATTCGCATGAAAGCGCGCATAAAGTATCTGGAAAATTAAAGTTGGCTTGAGGAACTTCTAAATCAAAACAATAATCCTCAACTTTTACAGTTTTTTCTTCTATAAATATAGTATCTAGTTCTGCTTGTTTTACATCATTTCTGAATACATTTAAAATATTTGTTTCTGTTTCAAAAGGAACAAGCTCTAAACAAGAAGTATAAAAAGGACAGCTTTTAGAATCGTCTTCCAAGGAGGTTTTTAAAATGCCAGATTTATTTAAAATGACTCCATCTGAATCTCGCTCTTCATCATAACTTAAATAAAAAGACCCAAGCTGACTAATAGAAAGTTTTGGTTCAAAATGAGGCAAGCCTTTTTGTTTAATTATTTGGCCATCAGAATTAATCTTTGCGAGAATAACAGACAAATTTCCATAGGAAGCATAAGCAAGATAAAGATCTTCGCCAACACAACTTATTTGAGAGGCTCTTATGTCAAATGATTCTGCTGTAATTATCTTTGACCAAATTACATTAAAGTTTTGATCCAATTTAATGAGTACGGCATTCAAGCTTGAACCTAAATTGTCTTGCACTCTTAATGTTTCTCCAAGTAGATAAATTGATCCATTTTCACTAACAGTCATATTAAAAACTTCAGAATGTTCTTCTATAATAATAGATTCTTCCACATTGCCTTCCAAATCAAATCTGATTACTCCAGTAGCAAAATCTTCGGGCCTACCTAATGCCATAATTGCAAATAGCTTATTGTTTTCAAAAACAACAGCAGCCAAATTAATTTGCGTAATCTCAAAATTAGAAGAAATTCGATAGCCGTTTTGCCAGATATTATTTCCTTCTAAGTCAAAGCAAAAAGACTTCATCGTAAAGGCATCTTGGTTTTGTGCATGCCCTTGAGACTGAAAGGAATACAATAGTTTTTTTTCTTCAGAAAATGTTAGTCGATGATGGATGCCAAAGTAATCTATTTTTCTTGCCCAAAAAGATTCATCATCCGTATTGAACATTACTAAAGAAGTATTAAACTCATTTTCAGGCATGTGTTGAAAAAACAAATACTTATCTGTATATAAAGTTCCTATCACTTGCCATTCAGGTAGCCAAGGTCTAGAGCCGTTTTTATATTCTAATTGAAAACATTTATTTTGAGTACTGTTTGGATTTATTTCTGTTAAATAAATGTAAGGAGAGCCACTTTCAAAACTCAACAAAAATTCTTCTTCCTGCTCATTTATAATCAATTCATTACAGCAAAAATCATATTCACTTTCATCTATTTGAATGGAATAACTTTGTGCAAAGATTGTCAATGGAAAAAGACAGGCTGCTAAGAAATATATGTATAAGAAAATTTTCAAATGCGATCAAATATTAGTACGGTAAAGTTACACCAAAAGCGTATCAAATTGGATTAAATGATTTGGTATGTCAGTTGATGGACTGCAATAGCAGCTTTTGATTAATATAAAAGAAGATTACTTCCTCGATAGCAGTTCTTTCAAAGCGGAATCAATTTCTGCAAATTGAAATTTGAAACCATCTCTTAAAGCTTTTTCTGGATAAACGGCTGAACTATTGAGTAATGCAGTAGATAATTCGCCCATCCCAGTTTTTAATAAAATTGAAGGTACAGGTAAACTCAATCCACCTTTGATATTCATAATACCTTTAACTAGTTGTTTGTTGTCTATAGGATGAGGAGCTGTCCCATTATAGGTCCCTACAGAAGATTCATTTTCCAAAGCCCAAACAAACATATTGGCTATGTCCTTTATATGAATCCAACTATAGATTTGTTTTCCTGTTCCAAAATAAGTGCCGAGGCCAAACTTTGCTGAAAGCATAATTTTTTGAAAGGCTCCACCATCATTACTCAAAACCAAACCTACTCTAATTATTGTTGTAGGTGTTCCAGTCTCTTCAATCGTTTTTATGGCTTGCTCCCATTGGACACAGCAATCTGACAAAAAGTCTGAACCATGACTAGAGTCTTCTGAGAGTTTTTCATTGCCTCTATCGCCATAAAAGCCAATGGCAGATGCAGAAATGTATTTTTTCAGGCTGAGGCTTCCGTTTTTTATGTGAGAAGCAATTAGGCGATTACCTTGTGTTCTTGAATTAATTATGAGTTCTTTCCTTTTTTTAGTCCAAGGGCGATCAGCAACTGAAGCACCCGCTAGATTGATGATGTACTCTACCCCATCAAGCGCTTTAGGATCAATATAATTTTCTTTCAGATTCCATTTGAATCTTGGAATTTCAGCTTTCAAATTTTCACTCCTGCTAAGCATTCCTATCTTATGGCCATTGGCAAGTAAAATCTCGCTTATTGCTTTACCAATTAGTCCTGTTCCTCCTGCAATTAAAATCTTTGACATATGGTGAAATATTAACTTTACAAGGTTTAATGTATAATATACAACAGGTTTAGATTGTCTTGGTTCGTGCAAGCTACATATTTTTCAAAAAGCTTATATCTTGATAAAAAACGGGCCAAATACCTCTCTGAAATAGAAGCAATAGATATAAAAAGTGAAAGAATAAAATAATGATTAAATTAGCCTATTAAGACCTAGTAATGAAAAATATTCTATTATTTCTGATTTGTATTTTGATTTTATGCTCCTGCAGGACTGAAACTGAAAAAACAGTTTCTAAAGTACTCCACAAAGACAAGCAAAAAATCAGCCTTAGGCTGATGAGTGAGCCTGATGGTTTGTCTCCAATACTTTCAAGAGCGAGATCTTCAAGAGAAGTTTTTCGCTTAATATTCTCAAACCTAATGGGTAGACAGCCAGAGAGTGGAGTCTTAAGACCTGTTTTAATTAAGAACAAGCCTGTTGTTGAAGAAATAGAGGAAGGGCTTTTTAAGGGAGGTAAGAAATACACCATGGAAATCAGAGAAAATGCCAACTGGGATGACGGATCTCCAATTACAGCTGCTGACTATGTTTTTTCTTCAAAGATCATTTTACATCCAAGTGTCAAAACAAGATATGGCGTAGTTGCTGATTTGATAAAGGATATCGAATTATACCCAAACAATGCAAAGAAACTTTCTATTCTTACAGGGGATTGTCACATTCTAACAGAAGGCGTAATTACAGCTGATCTTTTTCTTTATCAAGAAAAGAAATTTGATCCAAATTTGTCTATGAGAAAACATCCTTATCTAACATTCAAAGAGAAAGAAAAATTAAAAGGAATATTAGAAGCAGATTCTACAGTCTTAAAGGTTGGAGAATTGTTTAGTGATGTAACTTATGCTAGAACACCAGGAAAATTGTCTGGAGCTGGGCCTTACAAGTTGAAGGAATGGGTAACTGGTCAAAAAATAGTTTTAGAAAAAAAACAAGATTGGTGGGGAGAAAATTTATTCCCGGCCAAACCAGAAAGCATTACATTTGAAATAATTCCAGATCACATTACAGCATTGACTAAAATCAAAAACGGCGAAATAGATCTTTGTGGAGAATTACCTAACGACTTATTTAAAGAAAATGAAAACAATGAAAAGCTTAATGCTTATAGCGTAGCTTCCCAAAATTTAATCTATTTGGCAATGAATAATGAAAAAGGCCCATTGGCAAATAAAAAAATCAGACAGGCAGTTGCACATACAGTTAATGTAGCAGAGATTATAGAAACTATTTCATATGGTTATGCTCAACCCATTTCTGGTCCTTATACACCAGATGCGGCTTTTTATGATAAATCAATTAAGCCAAGATCATTTGACATAGCTAAGGCTATAGCTATATTAGAGGAAGAAGGTTGGAAAGATAGCAATCAAAATGGAACAGTTGATAAAATTGTAGATGGAAAAATACAAGAGCTGGAATTAGAATTCATTATTGCTAGTACAAGTAGAACGGCCATCCCTATTTCCGAGTTATGGAAAAACAATGCAAAAAAAGCAGGTATCGGTGTAAAAGTCATCACAAAAGATTCAAAGGTATTCAGAAGTGAAAATTTGGCGACTGGAAATTTTGACATCGTGGCAACTGGCACCTCCGTAGACCCTGGTCTTTATGACCCAAAAGGCAGATGGCATTCAGAGAGCATTCCACCCAGAGGTGGAAATTATCCGAGGTTCAATAATAAAGAAGCCGATAGATTGATTGATGAAATCCGGTCTGAATGCAATGATTCCAAAAGGAGAAATAAGCTTTATGCTGATTTGCACGCCTTAATGTATGAAGAACAGCCCGTGATCTTTTTATACAATCCTCAAAATATTATGCTTACGACTAAGCATATTGAAGGCTTAGTATATTCTTCTACCAAACCAGGATTTTTTCCTGAATACATAGAAGTAAATAATTAAGCATCTTTTATTTTATGCTTAGATATATCCTGATAAGAGTACTTTATTTTATTCCAACATTGCTTGGTATATCATTGGTCGTTTTTTTTCTAAGCAAGAATACACCTGGTGACCCTGTTGATAAATTTATGGATGAAGATCTTGATACCTTTGAGTCCTTCGAAAGTAGACAAAAGAGAAGAGCTGCAATTGTTAAAGATTTAAAATTAGATAGACCTAACTTTTACTTTGGCATAAAGAAAGATCGAAATGGCACTTACCCCATTTTACCTAAATTACAATGGCATGGCCTAAACAATCAATATCACAATTGGTTCTTTGGATTCTTAAAAGGAAATTTTGGAAATTCCTATTTTGATAGGCAACCCGTCACCGACAGGATTTGGTCATCCTTAAAATGGACTTTACTAATAAATTTAGTTTCCATATTTTTAGCCTACGCAATTGCAATCCCCTTAGGTGTATTTTCTGCTGGAAAAGAAGGATCCATGTTTGATAAAATCACAGGTCTTATACTTTATGCTTTATATGCAGTACCTGCTTTTTGGATTGCAACATTACTGATAACATTTTTAGCCTCTACAGATTGGTTGTATTGGTTTCCAGCTGGAGGTGTTGGCAACTTAGACAACGGTTTTTCAAATTGGCAAATATTCAAAAATACTGTCTGGCATTTAACATTGCCAATTTTTTGCGTTACGTATATAGCCTTGACCTTTATTACAAGACAAGTTAGAGCTAGCATGATAGATGTATTAAGTCAGGATTACATCAAGACCGCCTATGTAAAAGGACTCAATAAGAATGAGGTACTTTGGAAGCATGGCTTTAGAAATTCACTCTTCCCACTTCTGACCATGTTTGCAAATATTCTCCCGGCAACTATTGGAGGCTCCGTAATAATTGAAATTATATTTAGTATACCCGGAATGGGAAGATTGGCATACGATGGTTTATTACAACAGGATTGGCCGATGGTTTTCACGATAACAATGCTTGGTGCCTTGCTTAGTTTAATAGGAAATTTAATTGCCGATATTTCTTACACGATCGCAGACCCTAGGGTATCTTTTTCAAAACAATCTAAGTAATGGAAAAGATAAACAACAATACTTTCTTAAGGAAATTAAAAAACAGTAAATCAGGTAGGTTTTCCTTAATAATCATTTTCTTATTTTTTATAATCGCAATTTTTGGAGATTTTCTATCAAATGAAAAACCTATTTTTTGTGTTCATGAAGGGACAAGCTATTTTCCAATTTTTAATAGTTATGCTCATGAATGTGGATTTTCTAACATTAAGCATCCTGATTATACCAAGGAATGGAGAGAAATAGAATTTGAAAAAGTCTTATGGCCCATCTTACCCTATTCAGGCTATACCACAGATCTCAAAAATAAATTTAAGAGTCCCTTTCAAGAAAAAATCATTGTAGATGGTTTTGGCAAACATCCATTTGGGACTGGAGCCTTAGGAAAAGATGTTGCGGCAGGAATAATTCACGGTACCCGAATTGCCCTTTTAGTTGGAATTTGCTCTATGTTCATTGCAGGTATTTTTGGAATTTTTCTTGGAGGCATAGCTGGATACTTTGGAGATAACAAAATTAAACTTAGTTGGATTCATATGCTATTATTTTTACCATTTCTTTTATTAGGAATTTACTGGGCGTATATATCATCTTTCAATATAGGGCATGCATTTTGGCAATTACTTATTGGAAAGTTAATCCTATTTTTCTCTCTGTTTATACCATTGGCTTTCGCCGAATATTTATGTAGTACTTTTAATATTGAAAAGAGCCTTTCATTGCCACTGGATTTAATATTGATGCGTTTAATAGAAATCGTAAATTCTATCCCAGGCCTCCTTTTACTTTTTGCATTACTTGCGGTAATAGAATTTCCATCAGTCTGGACCTTAATAATAATTATTGGTTTAATAAGGTGGACAACAATTGCGAGATTTGTAAGAGCTGAAATGTTGAAGTTAAGGGAAATAGAATTTGTTCAATCTGCCAAAGTCTTAGGATTGTCTTCTTTAAGGACCATATTTTTACATGCCTTGCCAAATGCATTAACAGCAGTTACCATTACAATAGCTTTTGGTATTGCCTCAGCGATATTAATAGAAGCTTCCTTATCTTTTCTATCATTGGGAGTCAATGAGGATACTATGACTTGGGGCAAGATGCTTTCTTATGCGAGACAAAAACCATCTGCGTGGTGGTTGGCAATCTTTCCTGGCCTAGCAATTTTCTTGTGTGTTTATTCCTTTAATAATATTGGTGACATACTGAGTAAAAAGTCCGACTAATAAATTGATGCCAAGACTATCTGTTTTACCTCATGACTTGAGAAAGGCAATTTGATTCTATGCATTTCGCAATTCTTTAAAGTCTTAGTTTGCATTTTTATTTTTGGACTGGTCCCTCCCATTAGAATAATTTTTGCATTCTTAATAGTTGAAAAAACTGAATCTAAAGATCTGACATTATTTTTTTTTGATTTAATAAAAACCATATCTAAGCCTCCAAATTGAAATAACTCTGTCGCATCCTCTAAATTTTGGATTATATAAAATTCATGGTTTCCTAACTCAGTCAAAATCAAAATTAAATGATTGGCTAAGATCAAATCATGAGATATTATTAAAACTTTTTTATCTACCATTGCATAGCATCTAATTATATAAAAATGAAATTCTCTATTCATTAAGATGTTTCAATTTATAAAAAGGAGAAAGCAAAAGAATGGTCAATTGTCCGAATGGACTGTTTTATTGTCCGAATGAAACAAAACAAAACCAGAAAACTCATAGATGAAGGAGGAATGGTAGGTATATTGTATAAAAACACCTTTTGAGTACCCCAAGAGATATTAATCCTCTCAATTAAAATTATATTGGAATAACACCTGAAAAAAAAATTATGGAGAATATTATCTATCAAAAATTGAAATAAGACTATACATATATCAGTTTTTACTTTTTCTCATGTCTTTTGGAAAAAGGTTAGATTTTCCTCTTTTTGTAGGAAGTTGTCCTTTTTTGTTTGGTTTAACATGAGCACGTTCATTCACAGGGCAACCAGTCTTTCTATTGCAGGAACTGTTAGAAACGAAGAAAAAAGCTAAAAAGGCTATAAAGAGCAAACCAGTGTATTTCTTATACATGAGATATATTTTGTCTAAAAATAACGATTTCTATTTGTTAAAAATTAGAATATTTGAAACGAAACTGTCATATAGGAGTAAATAAAATCGAAATAAAGGCCAAAAGACCTTATTTTAAAGGATTGTTGGCAATTTTTATACTATCTTTTTTGTTATTACAGAATATTGCACCATTTTAGTGCCGCTTTGTTAAATTAAAAATATTTATAACATGAACAAAGGTGATTTAATCAACCGAATTGCAGAAAATGCAAACCTTTCAAAAGCTCAGGCAACTGAAGCTTT
>CALIIW010000183.1 GCA_938018185.1 uncultured Saprospiraceae bacterium | reverse complement strand
ATGCATTTTCTTTTTCCTTCTCCTCCCCTTCCAATCCAGCAACTTCTTATCGTTATGATTTTGATGAGGAAAAACTAATCGAACTTTCAAAGCAGAAATTAAAAAATCCATATGCCTACAAATCCGTTGAACAAAAAAGACTATGGGCAGTAGGTCATGATGATACCAAGATACCTATTACAATTATTAAAAAGGGCGGATCGAAAGTGCGTCATAATGGACTTATTTTAAAAGTCTACGGCGCTTATGGAGCCTTGACAATTCCATCCTTCAATGCAAGAGATGCCATCTTATTAAACGAAGGTTATACAATCGCCTATGCGCATGTAAGAGGAGAATCGATCTTAGGTCCAAAATGGTATAAAGCCGGAAGAGCTCTTCAAAAGAAAAATTCCATTTCAGATTATTTGGCTTGCGCCGAATTTTTGATAAAAGAAGGGCATACAAATGCCCAATCTCTGATCGGGTACGGGAACAGTGCAGGTGGATTAGTAGTTGCCCAGGCAATAAATATGCGGCCAGATCTTTTCAAGACGGTTATTTTGGATCATGCCTACCTTGATGTAGTCAATACAATGATGAACGATACCCTTCACATGACTATTGACGATTACAAAGAATTTGGAAATCCGAAAGAGAAACCTGTCTATGACTACATACTAGATTATTCTCCATATCATAACATTAAACCACAGCACTATCCAAATGTACTTTTACTAGGAAGCTACCAAGATTTTCAAACGCCTATGTGGCAGATTGCAAAATACACAGCAAAGCTCAGAGCGAATAACTTGTCAGATTCTTCAATTATCTTATTGACAGATATGAATAGTGGCCATATCGGGAATACTAGTGGTAAAGAATGGATTAAGCTGTTTGCAAAAACTTATTCCTTTGTGCATTTAAAATCGGATTTGAAAGTGCAGACTGGGAGGAAGTGATGATCTGTGTTATTGATAGATCTATTTTATAACATTAAAATTCAATGTTTGGTACTTATGTCAGGATACTCTTAAGCCCGTGAAGCCAACCTTACTTACACAAAACTCTTCGACACAACCGTCTCCTTAGACCCTTTCGTATAAACATAAAATCCTTCACCAGATTTTCTACCCAACTTACCAGCAGTTACCATATTTACTAAAAGTGGACAGGGCGCATATTTGGGATTGCCAAATCCATCGTGCAAGACATTCATAATAGCCAAGCAAACATCTAGGCCTATGAAGTCTGCCAATTGTAGCGGTCCCATAGGATGAGCCATACCAAGCTTCATTACGGTATCAATCTCTTCTACTCCAGCAACTGATTCATATAAGGTACAAATCGCTTCATTAATCATAGGCATCAAAACCCTATTGGCAACAAAACCTGGATAGTCATTTACTTCAACTGGTACTTTGCCTAGTTCCTTTGAAAGAGACATGATCTTATTTGTCACTTCATCACTGGTTGAATACCCTCGAATGACTTCAACAAGCTTCATCACAGGCACAGGATTCATAAAATGCATCCCAATCACCTTTTCAGGCCTATTTGTTACAGCAGCGATCTTAGTGATGGATATGGAAGAAGTATTTGTAGCAAGAATGGTATCTGGATCAGAAAATTCGTCCATGTGCTTGAATATCTTAAGTTTGAGATCGATATTCTCCGTTGCAGCTTCCACTACCAGCTCATTTCCGGCAAGGTTGCCCTCGATATCTGTAGAAACCGTAATGTTGGCTAAGGTATTCTTCTTGTCTTCCTCCGTTATACGCTCTTTGGCAAGCATTCTGTCCAGATTCTTCCCAATTGTAGCAAGCGCTTTGGCTAAAGCATCTTCATTGATATCCATGAGCGTAACTTTGAAGCCTTTCTGAGCAAAAACGTGCGCAATTCCATTTCCCATTGTACCTGCACCTATTACAGCAACTTTTTCCATAATATTCTTTTATTTTGCACGAAATTACAAAAACAAACTTCTGTACAAAAGATAATGACCCGATACTTAAAAATTATTTTATTACTGCTTATAGTACTGTTTATTGGGACTTTCTCTCAAGCACAAGAACCGACTGAAAAAGAGGATTATCTTGATATTTCAGCAGTTATCAACCTAGACTCCTTTACCGTTGTGGCCTCAAGGGAAGGTTTTTCTGTAGCAGAATTTATCCAGTTGGTCAAAGAGGATGACTCCTTCCTCAATGCCTTCCACAACCTTCGATTTTTGAATTATAAATCTGACAATAATTTTACTTTCAAATCAAAAAAAGATAAAATCCTTGCTTCAAACAATTGCAAAATCCAACAGCAAATAATTGAAGAAAACTGTCGCCAAACAAAAGTTCTTGAGGAAAACCCGAAAGGAAAATTTTATAAAAACAAGAAGAAAAGGGAATACAAATTTTATACTTCAAAGATGCATGATCGTTTATTTTACGCCCATCGCAAATCATGTACTGGGCAAGATCCATCTTTTGAACCTACGGATGATTCAAAACTGGAGAAGTATGTATCTGAACTTAAAAAACTTATTTTTAAGCCTGGGAAGAAAGCAAATGTTCCTTTGATTGGTGATAAAACGGCAATCTTCGAAAAGAAAATGACGAAATATTATGATTATTCCATCCAATCAGAAGTTTATAAAAATGAAATTGATTGTTATGTTTTTATTGCTTCTGTCAAAGATCAATATTTAAAAGACAAAGAAGGTAAGACTGTTATTAAATATTTAAAGACTTACTTTAGCAAGGAAGATTTCCAAGTTATGGGCCGTAATTATCAATTAAAATACAATACGGCTTTGTATGAATTTGATCTGAGCATGGACATAGAATTAGATTTTTTTGAAAACAAATATGTGCCTACTTATATTCAATTTGAAGGCTTTTGGGATTTGCCTTTTTTCAAAAAAGAATCCGGTGATTTCACGTTAACTTTTTATGATTTCAATTCTTACAAATGATATTAATTTCTGATGGAGGCTCGACTTCTTCTACGCATGTTTTGATAGAAAATGGTATGGAGCGAAAGCGCATCATAACTGGTCCTATCAATCCATACCACCAATCTACTGAAGAAATTAAAAGTAGTCTTTCTTCTTTGCAAGAAACAGGCATAGCCCCTACTGAAGTCAGGTACTATGGTGCAGGCTGCAAAGGGGTCCTTCAAATTACAAAAGTATCGCAAGCCTTTAAAGCGATTTTCAACGAGGCAGACATATCTGTACATTCTGACCTACAAGGTTCAGCCTTAGCTTGTTGTGGCAATGATCCAGGTTTTATCGGAATATTAGGCACTGGTTCTGTTTTAGGCTTTTATGATGGGCGAGAAATTTCAGAAGTCTGCTTTTCTTCCGGTTATTTATTTGGAGACGAGTGCTCGGGATACCATTTAGGCCAGCAATTACTTTCAGATTATTTTAAAGAAAAATTGCCAAGTAAGCTAGAAAAAGTATTTCATTTAAAAAGCAATATGAACAAAGATGAATTGCTGTCCAAGATATACAGTGCTAAAAATATAAAAACGACGGTAGCTTCATACGTTCCTTTTTTACTTGAACATATTAAGGAGTCTTATGTTGTAGATCTGATCCATAGTTCCATGAATGCCTATTTAAATAAGATTTCAAGCTTAAACAATTCTAGTGATAAAATTAATTTGACTGGTTCTGTGGCATGGTATTTTAAAAATATCATTGAGGAATCAATAAATAAACATAATTTGCAAGTTGGATTAATACTTAAAGATCCGATTGATGGACTGGTGGAATACCACCTACAAAATTAATTATAAAAATAACAAGAATAGGTTTTAGATATGAGTAAAGAAATAAAGCGAATTGCAGTTTTTACTTCTGGTGGAGATGCCCCTGGTATGAATGCAGCGATTAGAGCAGTTGTGAGAACGGCAACTTACCATAAATTAGAAGTTTATAAGATAAACAGAGGCTATGATGGTATGGTCAGTGGAGACATCCATCGAATGACTACAGCTGATGTAGGAAACATCTTACATCGTGGTGGAACCATCATAAAAACAGCCCGTTCGAAAGAATTCATGACAAAAGAAGGTAGACAGAAGGCTAGACAGCATTTAAAAAATCTTAACATCAATGCTTGTGTTGCAATAGGTGGGAATGGTACCTTGACTGGTGCACAAGTCTTTACTTCGGAGTATCCAGATGTAAGCTTTGTGGGCTTACCCGGGACGATAGATAATGACCTTTTTGGAACAGATTTGACCATTGGCTTTGATACTGCGGTAAATACTGCGATTGAGGCCGTTGATAAGATTAGAGACACTGCAGATTCGCACAACAGGCTATTTTTTGTGGAAGTGATGGGTAGAGATTCTGGTTTCATTGCCTTGAATACTGGGATTGGAGGTGGAGCATCTAATGTGATTATTCCAGAAGCCGAAAGCAGTATTGATAACATTGTTGAAATGATTAATAAAGCTAAGCTTAGAAACAAACTGTTTAGTGTAATCATTGTTGCAGAAGGATCAAAGCTTGGCTCCGCATTTGAAATAGCGGCCCAAGTAGATACACATTTTGGAGAAAAAAACACCAGAGTTGCTGTCATAGGTCATTTGCAACGAGGTGGTTCTCCATCTGCGGTAGACCGTATTTTGGCTTCACGTCTCGGCTACGCTTCTGTCATAGCCTTGATGGAAGGAAAGAAACAAGTGATGATTGGTGTCGCAAATAATAAGATTAGTTACACTTCATTTGAGGATGCGATTGGGAAGCATAAAGTATTGAATGATGATTTGTTGAAGATGGCTAAGATACTCGCGCATTAGAAAGATAACTGAAGCTGCTAGCTTCAATTAGCGGTATTGTTTATGCGGGGTGTACTGACTATTTAATTACCTAACTTAACTAGCTGCCGTTCCTTCAAACTCTTTGAGGTACAAATATACCGCAACT
>CALIIW010000182.1 GCA_938018185.1 uncultured Saprospiraceae bacterium | reverse complement strand
ATAAAAGAGATGAGATTGGATTATATGTACAAAAATTGCCAAGTGTACAAACAAAAAAAACATAAGTTACTCATAGTGAGATAAGTACAACTTATTGTAGAATAAATTTTGTGAGTCCATTTGAATTCGAAAATTAAGTTTGCCCAAAATAAAAGATAGAACACACACTTGTATGCCCTCTTATATGAGCCTTATATTTTCTAATGAATTTCCTTATATGTTTCCTATAACATCTTTTCCAATGACTTCCATATATTCTCCGCCACGATCACTTGACCTTTAGCATTTGGATGCTTCCCATCCTTTAGCAAATAAGAGGCATTGCCAGCAACCCCATCTAGAAAAAAGGGAACTAAGGTGACTCCAAATTGGATAGCTAAATCTTTATAGATTTTATTGAATTCCTTTACATATTCTTCTCCCATGTTTGGAGCAGCGATCATTTCGCATAGGCCAATTTTTACATTTGGATTCTTTGCTTTTACAATTGTAATTATCTCAGATAAATTTTTTCTTGTTTGATCTAGTGGCAATCCTCTGAGCATGTCATTGGCTCCAAGCTCCAGGAAAAATATATCTACTTTCTTTTTCATGACCCAATCAATTCGCTTGAGTCCTCCGGAAGTAGTCTCTCCACTAAGTCCAGCATTCACTACTGTGTACTTCAAATCTCGGGTTACTATTTTATCTTCAATTAGCGCCGGGAAAGATTCGTTTTCTTCTAATCCATACCCAGCAGTAAGGCTATTTCCATAAAACAGAAGGACCTTATTAGTATCCTTTTTTTTATCCTCCTTTTTTATCACATCTTTAACCTTTATTTGTGCTTGATTAGCTCTAGACTTTTCATCTTTGCAGGCCGAAAAACAGAGGCAGATTGTAAGTATCAACAAGGAGAAAAGCGTTTGTCTACGATTATCGATCATTTGTATAAGATTCTATTGTTTTTTAAACGAATTTGCTTTTTAATAGTTTACTCAAGGTACAGCTTAATCGAATAAACAATAACCGAATAAAATTAAAAAATGATTCTCGAAGCAAAAGAGATTTTTAAGACATATAAAGGAGTCAACAAAGAATTGACTGTCTTGGACAATATCAACTTTCAAGTGGAAAAAGGAGAGACTTTAGCCATAGTAGGCCCTTCGGGTTCCGGCAAGACGACTTTACTTGGCTTGTGTGCGGGTCTTGATAATCCATCTAGTGGCATATTGAATCTAGCTGGAGAAGCCATAAGTCAAATGACAGAAAATGAAAAGGCGGAAATCAGAAATCGAAAAGTTGGATTCATTTTCCAAAACTTTCAATTATTGCCTACCCTGACTGCAGTGGAAAATGTAATGATTCCCTTAGAACTACAAGGAAGAGCAGATGGAGCTAGGGCAAAAGCCATCGAACTTCTAGAAAGAGTAGGCTTGGGTGGAAGACATCACCATTATCCAAGTCAGCTGTCTGGAGGTGAGCAACAAAGAGTGTCATTGGCTAGAGCATTCAGCAATGATCCTGAGATTCTCTTTGCTGATGAGCCTACTGGTAACTTGGATGAAGAGACAGGTCTCATCGTAGAAAATTTACTTTTTGATTTAAATAAAGAAAAGCAAACCACCTTAGTCATAGTCACACACGATTTAGAATTAGCAAATAAAACAGATCGAATCATAAAACTCAAAGGAGGTAAAATTATAAGTGATCAATCTTTAAAATCCGCTTCGCTCTTATGAATTGGTCCGTCATAGTAAAAACAGCCATTCGAGACAGCAGGAAAGATAGATCAAAACTCTTGCTCTTCATGTCTTCCATAATATTGGGCGTAGCAGCACTAGTTGCCATCAATTCATTCAATGACAACTTGGTGCGGGACATAAATACACAATCTAAATCTCTCTTAGGAGCAGATATGAGCGTTGGCGGAAATAAACCGATCCCGGAATCACTACTTCTTTCTCTTGACTCGCTTGAGGCAGAACAATCTTCAGAAGTGGAGTTATTTTCGATGTCCTATTTGCCTTCCAAAGATCAGAGTCAATTCGTTAGACTTAAGGGTTTGACAGGAGGGTTTCCTTATTATGGCAAATTAGTAACAGAACCGAAAGAAGCCGCTTCTACTTATAAAACGGGAAAATATGCCTTGGTAGACGATGGCATGATGTTGCAATATAATTTGGAAGTTGGAGACTCCATTAAATTGGGCGCAATCACTTTTCCAATTCATGGGCGATTGATGAATGCTTTTGGAAGTGTAGATGTCGGAACCTCCTTTGCTCCTTCAGTGTATATTTCTGGTGAGCAGGTTAAGGCTACCGAATTGATTCAAGCTGGTAGTTTGGTTAATTATAAAAACTATTATAAGGTAGCTCCAGCTATAGATCTTGATGCTTGGAAAAAAGCTAGAAAACTCAATTTCAGAAATGAATCCATGCGAGTCACCACCATTGAAGACCAGAGAGAAAACCTGCAGGAAGCCTTTTCAAATTTAAATAACTTTCTAAATATTGTTGCTTTGATCTCTCTGTTACTAGCATGCATTGGAGTTGCGAGTAGTGTATTGATTTATGTGAAGACAAAGGTTCAAAGCATTGCGATATTGCGATGTTTAGGAATGAAAGGCGAAGAAGCCTTCATGGTTTACTTCTTACAGATATTTGTCTTGGGTGCGATGAGTGTCCTCTTGGGTGTTGCCATTGGTAGTATCATTCAGGTTATTTTACCATTGGTGTTGAAGGGTTTTCTTCCTTATGAGGTAAATATGACCATCTCCTTCCCTGCCATGATTAAAGGATTTTTGATGGGTATTTTGATTACTACCTTATTTGCTTTGGGCCCCTTGCTTAGCGTTAGAAATATTGCCCCATTAAAGACCTTAAGAATTAGCGATGACCCGATAAAGGCAGATCCTTTGCGATGGTTGATTTATCTATTAATTATTTTATCGATAACTGGCTTTCTTTATTCTTTGACTGGTTCAATTTTAGAATCCGGGATATTTTCACTAGGGATATTAGCATCCTTTGTAATCCTTTTTGGCGTAGCAAAATTAGTCACCTGGTCAGTCAAAAAGTTTTTCCCACAAAAGGCAAGTTTCGTTTTGAGGCAGGGACTTTCTAATCTTTACCGGCCAAATAACCAAACTCAAACATTGATTGTTTCTATTGGTCTAGGGACTGGAATTCTGACCTTGCTATTTATCTTGCAAGGTTTGATCTTAGGAAATGTAGAAAACATGGGTGTCGGTAATCAACCTAACATGATTGTCTTTGGTATTGAATCAGATCAGAAAGAGGAAATTGAATCTATCACGAAGTCTTTTGACATGCCAGTCATCCAGCACGTCCCAGTAGTCACCATGCAGCTTGCAGCTTGGCAAGGAAAAACGAAAAAGGAGTGGATGCGCGATTCGACCTCTCGCCCTTCCACCCGCTGGGCAAATAGAGAGGCTCGTGTAAGTTACCGCGAAGAAATGTCTCCAGATGATGAATTGATTGAGGGCAACTATACAGGTGTTCATACTGGTGGAGATTCCATAATGATATCTTTGGATCAACGCTACGCGGAAGGTTTAAATGTTGGCATAGGTGATGCCATGACATGGAATGTACAAGGCGCTCTTATTCAGACCTATGTAGGGAGTATCCGAAAGATAAACTTTAGGAAAATGGAGTCTAGATTTTTCATCCTATTCCCAACGGGTGTATTAGAACAAGCGCCACAATTCATGATCCTAGTCACGAAGTCACCCGATAAGCAAGTAACCGCTGATTTCAGAAATGCGATCGTAAAGTCTATGCCAAATGCCTCTGTAATAGATCTTGGCAACATCTTGCTTACCTTAAATGAAATTATAACCAAGGTCAGTTATGTCATCAAATTCATGGCTGGGTTCAGTATTTTAATCGGGCTAATCGTACTAATCAGTTCGCTCTTCCTTTCAAAATTTCAGCGAATCCGTGAAAGCGTTCTACTAAGAACATTAGGCGCTGTTGAAAAGAAAATCTATAGAATCAATGCCGTTGAATATGCAGCTCTTGGAACTTTGTCCGCAATGACAGGAATATTCTTGGCAGTCGCTGGAAGCTTTCTATTGTCAAAATTTGTTTTCGAATTGGATTTCAATATCAGCTGGTGGCCTATCTTGGCGATCTTTGTTTTTATAATTGGACTGACTGTACTTATTGGCTTATGGAATAGTAGGGATGTTGTGAAGCGGAGTCCGTTGGAGGTTTTGAGAGAGGCGTAAATAAAGCTGAAAGGTGAAGCAGATAAGTGGAAAAGTAGAAACTAAAGTTGAAAGTAAGCAGGTAAACCTATGGCTTTACCTGCTTAACGTTTTTACTTTCTCACTTTGAAGAAATGGTATTCCCCCTCTTTTTTAAGAGAGAGGGTTAGTCTGCCAGTATTGGAGGGTGAGTTGTGAATGGTCATAACTCATCACCTCAGAAGATTACATCAATTTTGATCATCTATTTTCTGAGATTACAATTTCTTGGCTACAATCAGCTCCAACAAAAAAGTCTCCCGCTCAATTGACACCCCCTTTTTTTCACTAGAAGCCATGGTATTTTTATTGTGTTGAATAGCCTCCTGGATATCAATCCATACGGCTTCCATACCATTTTTTATCTCATATGATTCCAGATTGGAATCACCGAGTTCTTTACTAATGTCGCAGGTATAGCAGTATGATATCATGTGCTGAATGTCAAAGTCAGGTTTATACCAAGGACGGTATTCTTCGTAAGCACCGAACGGCTCAATGTTACAGATATCCTTGGCCCCTGTTTCTTCGATAAGCTCTCTCGTCATTCCTGCTATTCTGTCTTCGTTTAAATCGAGACCACCTCCTGGAAGACTATAGTCTTCATATCTGGCTGTATAAAGTAGTAGAATATCATTGCCTATCATGGCAATGCTTCTGCATGCTAGTCTGGTAAAAATGGTTTTATTTTCTAAGCTTTTTATATCGGGGTGAAAATGGGTTTTTAAAATTTGCATTAAAGTAGGTCTATGTTTTATGTAAATGTAAACTAAAGTAAAGCAATAAGTAATACTCGCAAGTAAAAAAACACACAATCTAATTATTTGATTCAGAAAGGCTTAGATATTGTTGCAGCTAATTTATTTATAAAAGGGAGTGTAAATTCGAATGGAACTACTTTCCAAAATATATTTACCCTCCCCTTTGACGATCTTTTTATCTATTTAACAAGGAAACGTTTTCATTTCCTTTTAAGGCATTTTGAATTTTATATCCATATGTCCGAATCAAACTTTTACCATCTCTTTTCATATTGGGATGACTATTGTTAAAATTAACTAAAATAACAACTGCCGTCTTTGCCTCATCATCGTAAGAGCAGAAGGACCGAAACGCTCCAGTAGATCCGCCATGCCAAATGATATGACTTTCATCAGTGATTCGATGCCCCCATGCGTTCCCTATTACACTACCCTTCCATTCAGCTTCAATATCGTAAACCGTCTTCATTTTTTGAAAAACAGAATGCTCTGCTGCAGTCAAATGTGCATTTAGAAAAAGTAATTGATCTTTGACGCAAGACTTTATAGAACCAGAAGGGTTCATAAATCCTAATTCCCAATAAGGTGCTGGCTCACCTTCTGCATTATGACCTTGGACAAAATTTTCCTCTGGAACATTTTTTCCAGTTGGATAGGAGTGCTGCATTCCTAAGTTATCAAATATTTGTTTTTGTATCTGAGACTCCCAAGTACTGCCCTCTTTTTGAGCCAGCAATTCAGCTAAGACACCAAATGCAGCGTTATTATACACCCATTTCTGGCCAGGCTTGTGAGCCAATGATTGCTTTTGCAAGTACTTCCGATAATGTTTCCAAGTAATAAATTTATACGGATTGCACTTATTGAAAATCTTTCCCTTCAAGTAAGGAAATATGATGGTACTAGGGGAAGGCTCTAGTCCCGAAGTATGTGTCAAGATATGTCGGAAAGTTACTTCATCAAAGGCGGGATTATTAATATCTTCAGAATCATTGAAGTATTTGCAAATTGGATCGTCCAAAGATAAACTTCCATTTTGAACTTGATTCATTAGTAAGGTGGCTGTATAGGTCTTGGTTATGGAGCCAATTTCAAAGCTCGAAAGATTATTTTCGACTGAAATAATTGACCCATTTTTTTTTCGATAACCTTGGCTCATCATTGATCCGTCTTTAATGAAACCAATGGCAACTTCTGCATTTTCGGGCAAAGTATTCACATAGGAATCAATTAAGTCTTGAGTAGTATTATCTTGAGCTTGCGTTATAGGGATTAATAAGATTAAGGATAAAATAAAAATTACTGCATTTTTCATAATATTGGATTTTTTATTTGCAAGTTCAATCAATTCAATTTGTAAAGTTAGATTCTTTGTTAAATGGGAACATCTAAGTGATGGAATACTCTTTAAGTCCCGCTTGTAATCAAAAACTGCCCGTTTGTCAAACACGATGTATTAAAAAAAAGAGAATGCCTAAATTGAATAGAATTATAAGCGTTATTAAATTATAGAAGCTATTTTAAACATATGAACAACAACAAATTATTTAGCATTTTAATACATCTACTGATTTGGGCGTTACTAATTTTTCTTTTGAGAAATAGTTATTTAGTGTGGGGATGGACGATAGGAAAAGGGTATGATACCCTTTGGGTACATATTTATGGTGCATTAACCAATGCGACAATTTTCTACGCAACCAGTTTTTATTTAATTCCTAAGCTGTTTAACAAAAACCTGAAAAGGCAATTTTTTATTCAGAGTTTTATATTTCTATTTATTATTTCAATTGTGGAATTATTTTTCGACTATCATATTGGAGCTCATTATCAAAATAGATTTTACAGAGGAGCATTAGAATTAGAAACTTGGAATTTCTTCATAGAAGGTTTTCTTTACATTATTCCAGTCAACATTCTATATTATTTTATTTCCTTTGCTTACCGAGGCCCGATCGACAGAAATGAGATGTATGAGCGAGAATTAATTTTACAAAGAGAAAAATTAGAAACAGAATTACAATTATTAAAATCGCAAATTCATCCACATACTTTATTTAATGGCATGAGTAGTATATATCATTCTATTGATGCAACACCTGATAAAGCAAAATCATTGGTACTAAATTTATCAAATGCCCTTCGATATCATTTGTATGAAAGCTCAAGTAAACTTTCCTTACTTTCAAAAGAATTAGAATACTTACGAGAGTATATTAGCTTAAATCAAGCACGAATTGAAGATGATGCCATTATAGCTATTGACTTCGAAGATTTTGAAGGCAATTTGCTCGTGACGCCTTTATTGCTGACTCCTTTTGTAGAAAATGCTTTTAAACATCTCAGTCAATTTCCTAATAAAGCGCAAAACAAAATTAGTATTCAAACTTCAATTAAAGAACAGGATTTACATTTTCATTGTTGGAACACCGTAAACAAAGAAATGATGAAAAAAGAAAAAAAAGGTGGAATTGGCCTTAAAAATGTGAAGTCAAGATTAGATCTAATCTATGGAGATAAATATGAACTTGACATAAAAGATGGTTCAGATAAATTCATTGTAAGACTTAAAATACCTTTGGAAGAAAAACTATGAAAAAATTAAGCTGTATAGTCATAGACGATGAATCAATTGCAAGAAAAGCAATCCAAGCCTATATTGAAAAAGTGGATGAACTAGAATTTATCCAATCCTTTCGGAATGGCATGGAAGCGAAAAAATGGTTGTCTGAACATCAAGTAGATTTATTATTTATGGACATCAACATGCCTTACCTAAATGGATTGGAGTTACTTAGAGTCCTTGAGGACAAGCCTCCGACTATATTCACAACTGCTTATCCTGAGCATGCTTTAGCCAGTTTTGAATTCAATGTAATAGATTATTTAGTAAAACCTATTTCTTTAGAACGATTTTTACAAGCGGTGAATAAGGCACTTCGAATGCTTCATACTCCAGATCAAAAAGAAGAACAATTCTTAATTTTAAAAGAAGGCAACAGCATCATAAAGATAAAAATCCTTGACATTCAATTTATAGAAGCGATGCAAAATTACATCAAAATTCAAACTGTTCAAAAAAAGCACACCATTTTGATGACAATGAAAGAAGTTGTGAATCAACTACCACAAAACGATTTTTTTCAAACACATCGTTCTTTTATTGTACAAATGAATAAAATCGATAAGGTAGAAGGAGATAAAATTTTTATGGGAGACGAACTTATTCCAATTAGTAAAAGAAGTCGCAGTAATTTCTTAGAAAAATTCAAAACTCATAGATAATGTGAGATCCTAAAAACTATACTCCAAAAAATTCCTACTCTATACGCTTCCCAAGCATCTCTTGTCCCCCCTGAAACAGTGTTACACTTTCTACTTTTCCATTTACATTTTTATTGAATTCTAATTGAGCATCCACTACTTTATAAAAGAACTTGCTTGAAGATTCTGGATAAATCGGCAAAGCAGCTTGCCCAGTTGCTTGTACAAGTAGTTGATCAGCCTTTTTAGTTACTGTTAAAATAAAAGTTGGCGCCAATGCGTACTGCCCCACATAAGTCTCTAAGATAGCCTCATCTAAATCTATGGACTTTCTAATAGCGGTCAAAGGAAAAGAAGGAATCAGTGCATGAAGTCCAAATTCATCTACATTTTTTGTAGAATTATTCAGAACTACTACCCCCTTATCGGTCCCTTTGATCCAGCCCATGAATGAAGTATATCCTCCAGTAGCCCCATTGTGCCATATAATCTCCTTGCCCTCATAAATCATCGTATGCCAGCCTAAACCAATTATTGGCTTACTATCTACAGCTCTTGAATTTTTATGGGCAAGTTGCATAGCAGGATAAAGTTCACTTTCTACCATGCCCATATTGGCTTGCAGATAAATCATCATGTCAGAAGCACAAGAACGTATCGCACCTGCACCTTGTAAGGCTGCAAAATCCCAATTAGTCATTTCTAAGCCAGCCATGTGTCCTTTGGCCAAAGGTCCCTCAACATGCGTAATGCCAGTATGATCCATGCCAAGTGGTTCTGTGAAAGATTCTTTTAAGAGCGCCTCATAAGTCATTTCACTTCTGGAAGAAAGAATGTGACCAAGTAATCCAGCAGCAAAGTTAGAATACTCATACATGCTCCCAATGTCTCGATCTAGGTCATAAGCCTCTAAAAATTCATACATCTGCTCTTCTGTATAATCTTGGAAAGGATTTGTAGGATCCTTAGGTTTAAAATTAGTGGGCATCCTAGGCAAGCCAGAAGTATGGTTGGAAAGATGAAATAACTTTATTGTTTTGCCTTCTTTTGTTGGCGCTTGAATTCCCTCAGGTAAGTATTTTTGAATGTCATCCTCCAGTTTAACTTTACCTTTAAGATGCATATCAGCTAACAATAAACCAGTGAATGTTTTGGAAATGGAGCCAATCTCGAATATGGCGTTTTCATCGATGGTTTCTTTTCCTTCTGTTGATCGGACACCTTTGGAATAATATTTCACCTCTCCTGCATGAGTAGTCCCAATAACGATCCCTTTGACATCATCTGTATCCAATAAACTTTGAATATTAGATTTCAATTGATCTGATAATTCCACAGATTGCCCATGCAATGTAGTGAGTGATATCATGCTTATGATAATTACTTGAATAAGTTTAACCATTTGTTTCTAATTTAAATTAGTTATTTTTTTTATAAAATTACATCTTCATCTAATTGTAACATTAAAGTATCAATTTTATCTATTAAAGGCTGATAGGTAGTTTTAGCGGCTCTTTTATTTAAGGCATAAATGACTCCACCAATTGAGGAAATAACAAAAAAGTTAAATAGAATATTTTTCCAATTAAATCCCAAAGCAAAGCTACGTCCGATAATTGCAGTCATTGCTAAAACAGCGGGAGGTGCAATATACCACCACAAAACCGTATCTAACAAATGTGCTTGTTTCTGTAAATACATTTTTTGTTGTGCTAACTGCGCTTTTAAAGTACTACTTAGTTCTGCAACTTTCTTATATTTCCTTACGCCCAATAATTTATAA
The DNA here is from genome assembly GCA_938018185.1 of uncultured Saprospiraceae bacterium. Lineage (GTDB taxonomy): Bacteria > Bacteroidota > Bacteroidia > Chitinophagales > Saprospiraceae > JALZVN01. The sequence continues at coordinate 1,620 of CALIIW010000182.1, read as the reverse complement.
ATGACATAGATACTCCAAACGACGATTAGCACATTCGTAATTTTTGTCAAAGGAATACTTTCAATGATTGATTGATACCCAAAGAATATCATAATTACAATTGCAGCTACAATCTCTCCAGCATCTCGAAAGAATAACTTTCGATCCATCGTTTTCATCTTAGCTTTTAGATTCACAAGCAATTGCGGTACATTAAGATTTATGCGATCGCCATCATCGGCATTTCTCCATACGTCTTTCATTTCTTCGTCTGACATCTTATTTTAATTTTGGTGTTATACAATCAAAAAGCGTTTTTCTTATTCTTTTCATTTTCACGGCAATATGATTTTCTGTCAATCCAGTTATCTCGGATATTTCTTTGTAAGCAATTCCTTCTAGGTAAAGGATAATTATCGAACGATCTCCTTCTTTAAGGGTCTGTATACAAGATCGCAATGCTGCAAAACGCTCTTCCTTTTCTTCATTATTTGACAATTCATTTGGAAGTATCGTAATAGCAGAAAGTCTCGTGGTCTTATGATTATGCTTGTCCAGTTTCAATTTTGATCGGACACATACATTGATTGCAATCCGATATACCCAAGTACTCAGCTGGGCATTTCCTTTATAAGAATCAAAAGACTTCCATATATGATAGACAACTTCTTGAAACAAGTCTATTGGTTCTATAGGTGTTACAGCATAAATGCGGCATATCCGATAGATGCTTGCCTTATTTAGCGCTATGACTTCTTCAAATGTATTAATCTTCTTCTCTTTCTTCATTCTCTGATTTGCTTCCTAATAATAGTTTAGTTACAGGAATTTGAAAAATATGACAGACAAAACTTAAAAAAAATTAGAAAGGTGAGTTTGCGAATGATGATGTCAAGCGAAGCTTACTCAATCACCTAATCAATTCCTGCAAAACCTTAATTTTAATCACAAATAACCAATAGGGCAATAATGAGCTAGTGAAACATAATATCATCCAGCATTACAAACCCATATCTTCCTAGCGAAACTTGTCTTCCCTCTTTTAGGAACAGTACAGTAATCTGTAATTTCGAAGCCTGCCTTATTGATTAACTTTGAAATGTCTGAAGTAGAAACTATCACTAAGCGCTTCGAGATCTCTCCAGTAGAAACAATAATATGAGAAATGTCAGCATCAGTTGCGATGCTTAATAAATTATAAGGTAGGTCAATGATGGCAGCATCATAAGTTCTGCTAAGGTCTTTTATATCAGAGCGATGTACTATTGCAGTATAATTGAAATGATTAATATTATTTCGTGCCCCTTTACAGATCTTCCAATTAATGTCGCAGCCTTCTATGTTATACCCAGCAAAACAGGCTTCCAACATAATGGTACCAACACCACAACAAGCATCTAGTAATTTAATATCTCTGTCTGCCATTGTGGCAATGTTGACCAATGCTTTGGCAATATTTATTCCTATCGAGTTGCTATAAGAGTTTGGTTTTTTCTTGTGTTTGTACCAATCGAAAACATCTTTAACCAAAACACCAAAAATCCAAGTGCCATCGTAAAGGCATAATGCGTAGGTTATTGTTGGCTTATAATAATCAGGATCACCATCAATGCTTAAGCCAATATCTTTCAATTTTTCAAG
>CALIIW010000181.1 GCA_938018185.1 uncultured Saprospiraceae bacterium | reverse complement strand
GGATTCCATTCTACTAGCTACGTTTACTGCGTCACCCCATAGATCATAGGAAAACTTTTTTGAGCCAATCACTCCAGCCACCACAGGTCCAAGATGTATTCCAATCCTAAGTTGAAGTTTTGTTCCAAATCGGCGGTTATAACGCTCTAATTCTCGAAGCATAGAAAGCGCCATATCTGCCATGGCAATCGGATGCTGCTCATTCTCTGTTATCAGGCCACCAGCAACCATATAGGCATCTCCAATGGTCTTTATCTTTTCCAATTTGTATTTTTCAGCGAGCCAATCAAATTTGGAAAAAATAGTATCCAACATATTCACAAGATCTTTTGGAGTACATTGGCTTGCGAACTTTGTAAAACCAACGAGGTCAGCAAAAAGAATACTCACATTCTTGTGTTCATCTGCAATGGTATTTGTGGATAACTTAAGTTGCTCAGCAATAGGATCGGGTAAAATATTGAGTAGCAGCTTGTTTGATTTTTCTTGTTCTTTCTGTAGGTCCTTCCGTTGCAGAAAATCTCTCCTTCTGTAATGTTCGATTATAGCACAAATAACAGCACCCATTAAAAAGGACATAATAAGAAAGAATAGGTTGTTGATAAAGATGGTACCTTCTATGGACAACCAACCATTTTTTAAGATATCTAAATAGAAAACGGATGTAAAAAAATAAAACAATACTATAACTGAAGCAATACTTACAGCATACCAAAATCTAATATTGGTCAAAGTGAAGCTAAAAAACATCAGTAATATAAAAGCAACATAATAGATGTTGCTCAATTGATTTTCTAGTGGGATTACCATTATTCCCAAAAGGCAAATTGCACCAACAATCACCAAAGAGGACATGACCAATTGATGCAGTGATTCAAAAAAGTGCGTATGAGAATATAACAAGATGACTATTGCATAGCCACAATATATCATTCTAAAAACCCACATAGACCAATAGTCCTCAGGAACAATGTACACATCCAACCAGGCAAAACCAATGAACAAGAATATGGAAAACAAAATGGCGGCTCTAAGAGCTCGCAGAGATTGCTTCAGCAGCGCATTTTGATACGCCTCTTCCTGCTCCCCATCAAATCCAAGTAAGATTGTTGATTTTGTCATTTGGTTAATTCTGTATTACAAGAAAGATAAGAAAATAAACTCAACTCATTGATTCCTTTGGCATAAAATACAAAAGTCAAACTTTTACATTTAAAATGTATGATTTTACATTTTGCGGTTTACTTTCTCCTCATAAATGAGGAGCTTTTCTCAAACCTAATTTATGGGGATTTATAAGGCCTTAATCTGTCGCATCTTTACTATATGAAATAAATAAAAACAAAATTCTTTTAATTAACCATAAAACTTAAAATCATGAGAAATTTAATTTTTGTATTAGCAGCACTCACATTTATTAATTTATTTACAAGTTGTCAAAAAGAGGAAATAGAATATGGGATTGAGGAATTGGAAAATATTACCCCTTTAGAAACTAACAATCTTACTTTTGAAGACTTAGACATAGATGAAACTGAAATTGAAAGTTCAAATCAAATTGAAAAAGATTCCCAGGTATCTTCAAGAAGCGAAGATGAATTAGTTTACGAATCAGGCAACAAACAATTAAAGAAAGGCAAATACCATATTGTCTATGCTAGCAAATCATTTTTAAGACAAAACGAGGGATGTAGTTTTATTGCAAAAGTAGCTAGAACTATTTCTGTAGGAAACCCTGATGTATTCATCCTTGGATATAACAAAATTACTAGAAAGTTTAGATTGATCAGAAAAAGTATCGAAGGTGGAGGTGCCATTGACGAATCCTTTGGAAGTTATGAAGACTTGCAAGAAAATGAAACCCACCTTGCATTTGCTGTCAAAGCAAGAGCTACCACGCAATTTAATATGCTCATATTTAAGGAATGTACCGAAGAGCAAGTGACTTTCATCCTTAGAAATGTTGGATTCAATCTTACTTCTGCACCAGAATTTGCTGAACATGTACATAAAATGGGTGTAGCTGGTTCAGATGTTTACATTAAAGCGGATGCTATCGCAGATTCAGGTATTAAAAAAATCAGCTTGTCCATAAATGGACGTATGCTAAAAGAAGAGCTTCACACTCCTTACGAATGGGGAAGACCCGTCTACGATAATCAAAATGAACTGAGCAATATACAGCCTGGTAGTTATATACTTGAATTTATAGTTGAGACAAACCGAGGAACCGTTTATAAGCAAACACAAGGATTAACAATAGTTTCAGAAGACGCTGTAACACCTAGAATGAAAGCAGTTGTTAAGAGTGATCTAGGTGGCACCAATTCTAATACAATACACTCCGTATTCTTTACCAGAACATCGCTCTATGTAAGTGCTGAGGTTGATGCTTCAGAAGCTATCAATAAAATGACAATTAGATTCTTAAGTGGTAGCACTGCTTCGGATCTTTATCAGGGGCCATTCGAGTGGGGTTTTAATTCAGAAAATAATTACCATCCGCTCAATTCATTGCCAGTAGGACGCCATCCTATAATAATAGAAGCTCATGGAGTGGATGGAACAATAAGACGAGTCGTGCATGCTATTCAAGTTATGTAATAATGAAATATCTAGATTAAAAAAAGGGATGCTGCCAAAACAGTATCCTTTTTTTTATTGCAGAAAACATACACTGCTCCTATATTTCATGCTTCTCCTCATAAAGGGGGAGTTTTTCTCAAACCTAATTTTTGAGGATTTATAAGGTCTTAATCCATCGCATCTTTACAATGAAGATATTTAATACAATATTTAATTAACCTTAAAATTTTAAAGTCATGAGAAATTCCAAAATGTTTAGATCAACAATCATAGCTTTCTTATTCGCAATTACTAATTTAACTACCCTTCCTGCACAAAATTTCAATCCAGAAGAAATAGTAACTACTGCTCAAGGATACACATTAAAAATGAAGCATGTACTTGTTGTGCTGAATACGATGCAGGAAGCTGGAGAACTTTCAGCAAATCCAAATCAATATGAATTGGAACAAATTCTTTTATACTTGGTACAAACCTTTGAACAAAATCCTGCTGCTCTTATGACTGAGATCCAGACTTTATCTTCTGGCAATGTAGGAACTCCTCAGCAGAATGTAAATACTCCTCCCCCTGCACAAGGGGGCAATGGTAATATTGCTTCTCAACAAGATGCAGAAAGAGAGATTGCAAAAGTATTCAAAAAGCATTTTCCACAAACTGTTATAAACTACAATAATCCTCAGGCACAACAGCTAAAGTCACAGATGAAAAACATGCTATTGGTCAGCAATAAATCGAAAACATATAACAGTGGTTCTGGTGCTTCTTATTTTGGAATGACTACACAAACAATATTAAAAATGCATCTTTTCACAAATGGAACGATGTTATTTCAAGAGTCTTCAAGATCTGCAGGAGGTGGTGGAATGGGTTCAATTGATAGTGGAGATAATGGTTCTGCAATACAAGGCTACTGGTCAGTGGCAGAAGTAAGTGGGCAAATTTGCTTAATACTTGGAGATGCACAGGGCGTCGATGCTTTGCCTATGGTAATAAATGGTAATGAAATCATTATCAAAGAGAATAGGTACACGGTTTATGCAAATCAGGCGGGGAGAAATTAAATAGTCATAGCCAGGGAAATTCAGAATAATAAAAGAGGCTGTCTCAAAAATTGAGACAGCCTCTTTTACTTTTTATATAATCTAATTCCTAGTTTTTAATTTGTCTTTACAAATTTCCTAGTTTGGAAGGTTCCATCAGTAAATTGGACTTTCACAAAGTAAATTCCTTGTGTCAAATTCTGAATAGAAATACCATCAGCAATATTTTGATTTTTGCTTGATAAAACTTGAGAACCATTTAAATTATATAAATGCAGACTTTCAATTCTGTCAAAATCAATTTTAGCTAATCTGATTACATCTCGTGCTGGATTAGGATATAATGATAGTTCTTCATTTGTGTATAAAGCAAGTCTTGGGGCACAATCTCCTGAGCCAGAATTACCAGCTTGGAAATTACAAACAGAAGACCATTCAGAAGTAGCACCTCCAGAACATACTGATCTTACCCTCCAATCGTATGCTTGATTATTTGATAAGGAAGTAATTGTAATGTTTGTACTTGTAGTCGTAAATACATTCCAGTTTGTTTGTCCAGCTTCATCAATTTCTATCTCATAACTTGTTGCAGCACTTACACTACCCCAATTTAGTTTCGCTCGCTTAGGCTTGATATTACTTGCAAATAATCCACCTGGCGCATCACAGCTACCACCAGTACAAGGGGAACAATCTCCTCCACAATCTACACCGGTTTCATTTCCATTCTGAATGCCATCAGAACAAGTAGGGCAAGCTGGGCAAGAACCTCCACAATCTACACCTGTCTCGTTTCCATTTTGAACACCATCAGAACAAGTGGCCCCTCCTGAGCAAGGAGCACAATCACCACCACAATCTACACCAGTTTCGTTTCCATTTTGAATACCATCTGTACAAGTAGGACCTGTTGAACCTCCACATCCTCCACTAGTTGTCAAACTTTCTCTTGCTCCACCTGAAGCAAATAAAGCATCCATTCTGGTAGATTGCCCAGAAGTAAATAGATTCATACAGGCATCGTCGGAATAGTCCATATAGTTTTCAACCATATCAGTTGAACCACAAGAAACATGTCCAGAAGCACAGCCATAATTGGCAGCATCAGACAAAGGAGTATCAGCTACAAAATCATCAACAGAACATCCGCCATCTCCCCAAATATGTCTAAGGTTTAACCAATGACCTACTTCATGTGTTGCTGTTCTTCCAAGATTGAATGGTGCTGTAGCTGTACCAATAGTACCGAAGTAAGCGTAGTCACAAACAACACCATCAGTTGCTGGATTCCCTCCAGGAAATTGAGCATATCCTAAAAGACCTGATCCTAAATTACAAACCCAAATGTTTAAATAATCTGCAGCAGGCCATGCATCCAAACCACCTTTATTATTATATTTCATAAAGTCATTGGCAGAGAAAGAAGGCTTGTTCGTACTCCTTCTTTGTATTCCATTGGTACTTCCACCACTCGGATCTACCGTAGCCATACAGAATTCAATTTCTGTATCAGCTGCTTGGGACCAAGTATTATTTGCATCTGCGTTTAATCTTCTGAAGTCTTCATTTAAAACATCAATTTGAGTTTGAATCTGAGCGTCAGATATGTTTTGTGCGTTAGTTTTATAAACAACATGAACAACTACTGGAATTGTAATAATCGTCCCATTTAACCTTTGCGGATTGTTTACATAGTTTTTAGTAAATCGCTCTATTGCATCCAAATTGGCTTTCCTTTCTGGATTAGCTTCAATTTCCTTTAAGAGGTTGTCATGTGAAGCGCAAGTCCTTTGAGCGTTTAAAGAAGAAACAGTTAATAGAAATGCTATTAAGGGGTAAAAAAATATTCTCATGTTTATCAGTTTTGTGATTAATGAAAGTAGTAAAAGGCAAATGTATCAACAATATTGCAAAATGCAAAATATTATTTGCCAATATACACTAAGCATACCTTTTAATACTTAAAAACCTGCAAAACATGGTTTATTTAAAAAAAACTTAAATTTTAGGGTACCTAACAATGTGTAGTTGTGTTTATATGAAAAATG
>CALIIW010000180.1 GCA_938018185.1 uncultured Saprospiraceae bacterium | reverse complement strand
GTATCTCTATTCTCTACAGATTGCAACATGTAGTTTGTTCTCAAAAGCAAAAAACTTGTGATCTTATATCCAAGTGCAATATTGTGTCTTGTTACATTGTTGTCCCAGTTATCTGTCGGATTACTATTTAGGGATGTGTTCGCACCAAAGGACATAAAGTCAATGCCATAGGCTGCATACAGTCCGGACAAAAAAGGCATCTCGTATTTGATGTTCAGATTTGTAGTGAATGTAGTTAAAGTAGTTCTTTGCTTGATCACAAATTCTGGTGTATTGATAGCCAATGCTTGATAATAAGGGACATTGTATAATCCAAATGTTGCCTCCCCAAATATTTCCCAAAAACCAAATCCAAAATTATAATCTGTACCGAACAGTAGTTGTGTAAAATTCTGATCTTCAAACAAGACTGCTTTTTCGGAATCTCTAAAGAAAGAACCATAGCTTATAGAAACACCTTGCTCCCAAAAATACTTAGGTTGTAATTTTAATCTGCTGACAACAGCAAAATTATTTATGGACTTAGATCCTTTTTGACTCTTGTCAAAAAAGTTGATTGAAATATTCGAAGCATGCGTTGTGAGAGCTAATTGCCATTCAATAAGATCTGGTTTTAGACTCCAGTTCAAAAGACCTCCCAAACTATAAGCGCCATAATAATTAAGCGTGCTTCCCCATCTATTCCTACCATCTATTTGTATAAATTTTTCCTCTGTTAATTCTGAAAAGCCAACTCGAGGGAATATTTTATTGTAGTATCCGTAAGCGAGTGGAAGATTTATAAAAGTCCTTTCCTTTGGATGCTGCTTTGCAGCGAATGAACCAAAAGGTGTGATAAAGCTTCCTAGGGTAAGTCCCCAGTTTTTCTTTGAAGGTTTGTATGATACATTGGCAAGAGGCAAAGAAAATTGTCCCAAAAATGATGCGCCAGCTCGTGACATCTGGGCTCTTAAATTTATCGAAAATTCTTCGCTCAACTTTGCTTCTAGTAATAGATTTATGTTGTCAGCTTGGATACTAAAATCTTTTAAATCTTTATGGATTTCATTGTAATAAAAATGTGAACCTTCTTGCCCTTGTAAAACTTCAAGGTCTCCCCAGCCATTCAGGTGTAGACTTATTTGGCTATAGCCAAAAATAGGAAGGCTAATTAGATATAATAGGCAAATTGCTTTTCTAAAAATAGTTAAACTCATTTAAGCTTTGTTTAGAAGTTTTATATTTTTTTCTACCACCACACCACCTTCAAGCAAAAGCTGTTCACTGTATTTTTCTAATTTAGGATGGTAGACTTTGATCATATATCTGCCATCGGGAAGGTCTGTTAAAATAAAAGTGCCGTCTTCTTTTATTTTGGTAAAGTAAGGAGTGTCTAAACTTAAAATGGTTGCGCCCATATCATCATGAATGTCGCAGCCTAATTTGATGACCCCAACCTTGTTTATTTTTTGCCCATACACATTACCGGTTGGTCGCCTTCCAATATTAAAGCGAGCTTTTGGTGTCAGGCTATATACATTGTGATAATGTTCGTCTTCATTTACAAATTTCACAGTAGAGCCTTTGGTTACGGCAACCATATTTGGAAAAAAGGTTTTCTCTCTTTGTGTGATTCTTACATCATTGGTCTGCGTAAGTTCCGCTTCAAAATTTTGTGGATGCAAGCTGATGTACACATTTAAGGTCGGATCATTAAGTTGATCTATTCTAATTTTTTCTTCAGAAAGTGCTGCTGCATTTTTGCCATAATTAGCGCCCTGTTGGATAAAAGATTCTGAAATTTCTGGGAAGCTGATCTTTCCTTTTACAATGTTATCCCCTGTGGATATCTGGTTTGTGAGTAGGTTAAATAACAGGAAGAGCGAGAGTATAGATTTCATTTTGGTTTTGATTTACAAGTTACAAAGCGGTAGATATAAATATAACTATTTTTTTTTCAATAACATTATGCATAAGAGGCATAAAAAGGCATGGATTAATTAAAATTGGAATTGACTTGTCAATGTTTTATGGACAGACTCATTTAATAACCATGCTTAGATAGGAATGAATTAGAATTCTATGGCTTTTAATTTGAATTTGCTAGGGTAGGCTGAGTATGTAGATTTGTTCGACTTTTCATTATTGTGAATTTGATGGGAATGGATGGCTAGGAAATAAACTATGCCTGATAATTATCAGAATAATTGTCTTTTTATGTATGTTTATAGAGGTTCTAATTAGACTTATGAGAATTATAGGCTGCATACTGCTCTTTTGCTTACCTTTTTTTGTGTTTGCTTCTGGAGAAACCATTTCTTTTTCTGAAATTCCTTCAGGTGGATTATCTGTGATTTCTGGGATGGGGTATTATGAAGACAAGGATCAGGTATTAGACATTTCTTCTATACAAGAAATACCTAGGGAGGCATTTAGAAAATTTAATAAAGAAAAAATTTTTAGCAATAGTGATTACCATTATTGGTTGAGACTGGATCTGAAATACAGTGGAGATAGTTTGGTGAATGCCATGTTGTTGCATCAAGATTTTAAAAATGCGCAATTTTATTATCAAGATAATGATCTTTGGAAAGAACTTGATATTACAGTTTACCGCAAAAAAAAGAGTGCTTTTTTTCAACTAGATTATATTCCACTCACTTTTCGTCCAGGACAGATTTCTACTTTTTACATAAGATCTCAAAGGGTATTTCATCATAAAAACGAACCTGATTTGAATCACTACACGCTATGTAGTGAAAAAGATGCTTGGAGTAGATTGTACTATAGCTTAGACGCAGAAATAGGAGTATTTTTTTGGAGGTCAGGCTGTTTGGGAATATTTGCTTTTTTATGTTTATTCACCTTGGTTCAATTCTTTCAAAATAAGGATAAAAGTTATCTCTGGTATAGTATTTATCATGCAACAATATTATTTGCTTACCTATGGAGGTATGGTAGGTTTTTTCAGACTGCATTTACACCATTGATCCCAGAATGGTACAAGGTGGTAAATGTCTCTGCTTTCTATCTTAGTATTATTGCCTATTCCTTTTTTGTCATTTCTTTTCTCAATCCCAGAAAGAAAGAAGAAGAAGATTTTGCTAAAAGATTAATGCTTGCAATTTATGTAATATTTGGTTTCCTAGTCATTGATCTCGGACTTAAATATTTTGGATATTATAATCTGTCAAAGGAGATTTATGGCTGGACCAAGTTGGTGATGATTTTTTTATATGGCTACATTTTATGGTCTGCTTTCAAACTAAAATTTACAGCCTTTCATTATATTATAGCGGGAGCAATGACTTTAGTTCTCTTTGGCATATTAACAAGTTTAAATAATGGCTGGCTAATTGATTTATTAGGATTGGAAGTGGTTCAAAATGAATTTTGGAAATTACCATTTTCTCCGATGGTGGCTGGTTTTTTATTAGAGGCCTTGTTTTTTGCTGTAGCCTTGGGTGTTAAATCAAAGCAGATCATCGAGGACAGAAATGAGGCAAGACAAATTATTTTCCTGACCAAGGAAGAAAATGTACTCCTAAAACAAGAACTGAATGCCAATAAGCTGATAAGCGATGAACAAGAAACACGGCTTGAAGATGCCTCTAATGGCAATCATAATGCTCAAAAATTAGTGCTCCCGGTCAGAGAAGGATACGAAATAATCAAAACAGAGGACATCTTATATTGTGCAGCCGATGGCAATATGTGTCGTATTTATTTAAATGGTGGAAAATCGCTCATGTTGTCTAAGACACTCAAAGAAATTTGCGAAAAACTGCCTCATGAAACATTTATCAGAATTCACAATTCACATACCGTAAACTTGGATCATGTGGCTCGTTACATCAAAGGAGAAGGTGGTGTTGTGATTCTTAGCAATAAAGAAGAACTAAAAGTATCTCGTTCACGAAAAGATGAACTATTGAAACGATTAGAAGGCTCTTAGGTACAAAATACACCAAATACAATACGTTTATTAAAATTTTCTCTCCGCAATCTACTCATTCAAGCCTGTAAAGCATCCTGATTTTACTACTGTTTACAACAATAACTCCCTATCCAGTTAAATTTTGCTTTACTTTTCGCCTGTTTTAAAAACGGATGAATTGCCCTTGAGTTCTATGCAAAACATTTGAATAAATTGTAATGCCTTTAAAAAACCAAAACTTAATTATGGAAAACACAAGGCATTTTACTCAGCAAGTTGCCTTGCCTACTAAAGATGGACTTGTGTTTCTTTTGCTTTCCAATATTAAATATTTGGAATCAGAAAGCAGTTACACAAAAGTTATAACAAGCACTGCGGATGCATATCTAGTAAATAAACAATTAAAAAGTTTTGAGTCCTTTTTGCCAGCAACAATGTTCTTCCGAGCCCATAAAAGGTACATCGTTAACAAGGCTTATGTATCCAGCTTTGTAAAGAAAGACATGCAATTCATTCTAGATAGTGGAGAAAGAATCCCTGTCTCAGTTAGAAAAAAGAAAACACTTACAATTGAATTTAACATAATGCAATAAACGTTTTACTATGAAAATCAATACGCTAAAAAGCTAAAAGTCTACGTAAATCATATTTTTTCATTTTAAAAAAAGAAATGATTTACATTTAAAAAAATTAGGACCCAAACCTAAGATTCACACAAACAACTTAAGATCTTCTTCCATTTACAATGGAAAAGGAGGATACAAATTATAATCCAATTTATTAATAAGCCTGCAACTAGGTTTCCTTGCTATAGTGTTTGAGCTATGGGTGGGGGAGGTGTGTACGGAAACAAAAAATTAATTAAGATGAGAACAGAATTAAAATTTTATTTTACATTCATTTTTTCTATTGCTTTACTAACAATTTATGGGCAATCAACTTTCAATGATGGGGATGTATATCTTCTAAATCGTTCAATTCCTAATTTGGGAGAGGGAATTGTCAAGGTTGATTTAGTAACAGGCGCAATAGCCCCTCTTACTTCTTTTTCAAGTCCTGTGAATAGAAGTTTTTGTTATGATGAAACCCGTGATAAAATAATAGTTATTCATGAAGGAATTAAATCAGTCAATGCAAACGGTATTCAAACAGTCCTGGCTACTAATCCATATAAAATAAATATAATCTGCTCAAAAGGGGATGGTTTTGTTTATGGATTTAGCCCTATTTATGCGGCAATTTATTACTTAAACAATAATAATGAATTAACTAAAGTCACTGGTTTTGATCCTTACAATATTGTGCCAAATGGTTTGTTTTCTCAGGTTCAAGACATGTTTTATCATGAACCGACAAATTCTATTATTCTTGCAGGAAGGGTTTATGATCAAGAGTATTTCACCTTTGTAAAACAATATATTTTAAATTCTGAAGGGACGGAAATTCTTTCTGAAGGAGGATACATTCAGAAGAATGTCAGCCCTGGGGATGAAGACGTAGTAGGAATAAGTTATGGTCCTGAAAATTTGAATGGACATATAAGTAATAGAAGTTTATGTCTCTTTGAAAGTGCAACTAGTATTTTAACATTTGATCCATATGTAATGAGCAATTTTGAGTTACTTCTATCAGATGGTGGTCGCTATGCAGGAGTTTATAGCGTTTCTTCTGAAGAACCTATTTCTTTAGCGAGATTTGATGTGAAAAAATTTGTGTTACTCAATGGTGTTTATGAAGAAGTTTTAGTAAGTGCCGAAGTATCTTATAGCAATATTTCTAGAATGTTAGAAATTACAAATCTTTGCCCGATGATATACCTTGACAATGATTCGGATGGGATTTGTGATCCAGATGATTTATGCAATGACTCACCAGACCCAGGCCAGTCCTGCGATGACAATGACCCTTGCACTATTAATGATACAGTCGACTTCACGTGCGGCTGCATAGGCACATTTGAAGATACTGATGGAGATGGTGTTTGTGATGCTGAGGATGTCTGCAACGGCTCGCCTGATCCAGGTCAAACTTGCGATGACAATGACCCAAATACAGAAAATGATACCGTAGATGCTAACTGTAATTGTGTAGGTATAATTATTGACCCTTGTGTTATTGCTGGAGGCGATACTGATGGTGATGGAGTCTGTGATCATAACGATAATTGTCCTGATAGTTCTAACTCAAGTCAGGAAGATACAGATTGCGATGGAGTGGGAGATGCCTGTGATGTTTGTGATGGTGGAGATGATAGTATTGACAACAACAATGATGGACTTCCAGATTGTGCTTTTCCTCCTGAATATGCCAACATAATTGATGCATGGAAATGTGGAAATAATAAAGTTTACATCTGTCATACTGAAGGAAATAAACATACCATTTGCGCAAATAAAAATTCTATTACTGAGCACCTTAATCATGGAGATTTTTTAGGAGCATGCGATGCTGTTTCTTGCTCACAAGCAAGAATTGCGCCTCCACAGTTTAAGGAGAGTTTTACTGTTTATCCTAATCCTTCAAATGCGATAATCAATCTAAACTGGAATGCAGTCTTCCTTGAAAATGCTCTAATTCAATTGTATAACCCTTCTGGAAAAATGCTTTATCAAGTCGAAGAAACAAAGGTCAAAGATGTTCCCTTGATGGTTTCCGTAGAAAAATTTCCTGCAGGTTTATACTTTGTAAAAATAATAACAGACTCAGGTCAATATTTTTCTGAAATGATAATCATAATAGATTAAAAATAAAACATAACTAATGGGCTACTCTAAATCATAAGTAGCCCATTAGCCCCTCCCACACCCGATTACCTTTTTATTAACAAACTAAAAACTAACAAATGAAAAATTTAATTTACCTCTCCATTACCATTACACTCCTTTTGTTTTCTTGTCAAAAAGATCAAGTAATTTTAGAGCAAGAAGCGCCAATTATTCAAACAGAAACGACTGACGCTTTTTATCTAGATCGCAGCACAGTCGAAGAACGCTATCCTTCCGTATTTCAAGAAGATTGGATAATTCAGCAACAGCAAAACAATAGCAGATCAAATTGTTATTGGAATGTGGTAGCACCTGGAACTCCAAATGCACTTAGTCAAGCTGTAACCGATGCTTGTGATTATGGAATCATCTATCTTGAAGAAGGGGTGCATAGTCAAACAGAATTGTTGATGATTAATAAACCTGTTAAGATTATTGGTGCAGCTGGGGCCGTATTGCAATTGAGTCCTGAAGCTATTTATCCTGAGGAGAGTGGCGCTACAGCTATGAACCCTGCGATTCATGTTCAAAACACAAGGGATTTTTTAATACAGGATTTGACAATAGAATCTACAACAGAAGCTGGACAAGACATACTGTTTGAAAATTCTATGAGATGTGCTATAATGCGAAATACCTTTACTGGTTTTCAATTTTCAGGAGTGATTGAAAAATCTGATCAAACAGTAATCATGTACAATACCATAACTACGAGTTCTATTTGGCAGGCTGGTGAAACTAATGCACATGCCA
>CALIIW010000179.1 GCA_938018185.1 uncultured Saprospiraceae bacterium | reverse complement strand
AGTGATGTCTTCCGGTAGATCAAAAGTAGGAGGAACAGTATCTATAAGTGTGATGGTTTGCACAAGAACAGTTTCGTTTCCACAATCATCAGCAAGTGACCAAGTTCTAGTAATGATAGAAGCTCCAATACAAGGATCATCGGCAGAGACAACATCTTGGTAAGTAGCTTGTCCAAGAGAATGATCACAATCATCAGATTCGTTTTCTGCATCGCCAACAAGGTCTAAATCAGAGGCGTCATCCGTACATTGGATGGTGATATCATCAGGTAGATCAAATAAAGGTGCTACGGTATCTATCAAGGTAATCTTTTGAACAAGCACAGTTTCATTACCGCAATCATCACTAAGTGACCAAGTTCTAGTAATGATAGAAGCTCCAATACAAGGGTCATCCACAGAAACAACATCTTCATATGTCGCTTGTCCTATCGTATCATCACAATCATCAGACTCATTTTCTGCATCGCCGACCAAATCTAAATCTAAAGGATCCTGTGAGCATTCGATGGTGATATCCTCTGGCAAATCAAATAATGGAGCTGTTGTGTCGAGCAATGTAATTGTTTGCACAGCAGAGGTGTCATTTCCACATCCATCTACGACGTACCAAGTTCTTTCTATTATTGTTGCCCCAATACAAGGATCGTCTTCACTAATCTCATCAGTATATGTTGGATCCTCTATAGTTAGATCACAATCATCTTCAACATCTGTTGGCTCTCCCGTTAAATCTAATTCAGTATAATCTTGACTACAATCTAGAGTTACATCATCCGGGATGTTAAAGAAAGGAGGCTTCGTATCATCCAATGTTATTGCCTGAATGTACACTCTAGTATTGTCGCAATAATCTGTCAATGTCCAAGTTCTCGTGATTAGGGATTCTCCATCGCAAGGATCTCTAGTACTATCGCTATAAGTAGCCTCTCCTATGTTAAAGTCGCAATCGTCTTCTTCATCCGTGACGTCTCCTGTAATATCTAAATCAAATGGACTTTGAGAACAGTCTATTGTGATTGCGGCTGGTACAGTAAAAGTAGGCGGCATCGTATCTTGAAGGATGTTCACATTTCCATCAGTAGGGATATTACCCGGTGGTATATCTGTACACGGTGTTCTGGAAACGTAAATCTCATCTAATTCTTTACAACCAGTATATGAATCTATAACTTCTAAAGTATAAAGCCCCTCTTCTAAGACTTCAATGTTTTGTTCTGTTGAAATTTCTACTCCAGCGAAATACCAAATAAAAGTATCTCCTGTACCATTTCCAAAAAGAGGCGTTGGACTATCGATACAGCTATATACTGGTTCACTAGTGATCCATGCGTCGATATTATTTCTAATGTCAGGGACAAATATAGTAACCCAATCACCACCACAACCTTCTATGGCTGTACCAAACATAGAATACTCTCCTGGTTCGTCCACCTGAATTATAGGGGAATAAGGATCTGAAATGATATTACCATTATCTGTTTCCCAGAAATAATAAGCGCCAGCAATGATAGTATCTGGCTCTAAAGTGGCTATAGGTGTATAGCATGAAATGGTATCTGTATTTGCTTGTGGTGGAACAATAGGAATTTCTCCAAATGGATATGGTCCTGCAAAATCTTTTAATTGTGAAGTAAAAGATGCAGAGGCTCTAGCTTTAAAAAGTATACTTCCAAAAGGGTTCCAGCAAGGGTCATCATTATTTTCAGAAGCCAAAGTTGGATCTACGCCAAAAATGGAAAGGTTGACACCAACTTCTAAAAATTGATACCGCTCGTAATTAAGAGAATAATTTCCAGATGAATTTAAAGTACCCCAAGGTGGCGCATCTGTAGGCCCAGAATTTGAAAGTCCACATGCAAAAGTACCTCCAGTTGGAGGCTTGATTGAGGCATATCCAAATTGCGATGAATTGGAAGCTCCATCAAATTCAGTCCCAAACTGAAATGTTGTTGGATTAAGATTATTGAAATCACTTCTTCTAACCCATATTCTCAATTCAATTTCAGGTGCAGAATTTGTATTAAATACGGCAGACACAATTAAATCTCCTGACCTCAATATATTGCCCGCTGCATCAAAATCCCAAGAGGTATGCCCTTCGTTGGGTCCAGCAGAATCAAAATTTCCCCCATTGTAAAGTACATCTCGTGCAAATAATTCGCAGTCCATATAACTTTGTCCAGAATTTGAAACCCTAGAAAAACCGGCCATTAACCATAAGTCTGCTTCAGCCGTAGTACCATCTCTTCTTAAATGACCGTAACAATCAATGATATCATTTTTAGGAGTTACATTGGACGGTCCTGTATCCCAGTCTGCAGGATCTTCTCCATTTTTACTTGCTTGTGTATAACTAGTTATATCAATATACCCAGGACCGCCATAATAGTCTCTTGCATATACTGCATCCTGAAAACGAATATTATTTAAAATTGAATTAGAGAGGAAATTCATATCTCCAATTATTTCAGGGTTACTGGCTAAAAAATTTGGATCGCTCCAAATAGCAGCACTGTCTGTACTCAATACTCCAAGTCCGTTACCAGGAGCAGGACCAATAAACCAATCATCCAAATTGTTCGGAGAATTTAAATTTCCAAAATCAGAGGTATTGGTATAAAGGCTTGCGTCAATTCCAAAGCTTGCAGCATCACAGCCATACTCAATAGTCTGCCCTTTAGCTGCAAGGTAGCCGAACAATAGTAAAACTAAAATAAACAAGTGCGATACTCTCATGGAATTTGTGAAAAACAAAAAATTAATTTGCAATTATTTTATTGGTAACAAATTGTTGGTGACTGATTATAAATTTTTAAATGCATATCTAATACCATCTTAAAGTCAATTACTGTACCATTACAAATGAAAAATAATGCACTGACGATTATCTCATCATATATAAAAAGAGATAAGGCTTATTGTACTAATTAAGAAGACTTGAGCTAGAAGTCAGGAAGGGAAAATTATTTTGAAAATTAAATTTTAGAGAGTAAGTTGACGCCCACAGTGTCATAACAATGTACTTACGGAAACGTTATTTATATAAAATTTGGCTCATTATTTCTTCAAAAATGAATATACTTTTGCAAGATCAAATCAAATTTGTGACAAATTTGCGGGGAGTTATCTAAGCTGAAAATAAGGAATGGTTGTGGATAGAAAACAAAAAAAAACAGGTTCAAAGCATTGCTTTGAACCTGTTTTTTTTAATACCTACGAAGAACAAATAACCATCAACGATGAACTGATTTATTATTCCGGTTCGAATCCTAGGATAATACTAAACCTTCCAAACTCTGCAAACAAGCCATTTTCTAAGTTTGCATTAGGCTTGTCAAATCCAAGGCCGTAGTCAAATCCTAACGTTCCAAACATTGGTAAGAACACCCTTACACCCAAACCTGTAGACCTTCGAACATCGAATGGATTAAAATCTTTAAAGCTGTTCCAAGAGTTACCACCTTCAAAAAATCCTAGTACATAGATTGTAGCGGAAGGATTTAGAGATAATGGGTATCTCAATTCAAAAGTAAACTTATCAAATACCGCGGCACCACCACTATCACTGTTAGGCAATTCTTCTACATCATATCCTCTTAAAGAAATGATATCATATCCTAAAAGTCCACTGTTTTGATTGGACAAGCCATCACCACCTAAAACAAATCTTTCAAATGGAGAGGTTCCTATGTCTTTATTGTAAAAACCTAACATACCGATCTTGGCACTCAACCTAATTGTCAAGTCACCTGCAATGGCAGTAAACCATTCTGCATTGAATCTCCACTTATGATATTCTAACCATTTGAATCTATCTTGTGCATCCTCATTAGGATAATCTCTGCTGCCACTTTTTCTAAATAAAGAGTATGGAGGAGTAAACTGAGCGGAAAGTGAAAATCTAGATCCAGATTTTGGAAAGATTGGGTCATTTACTGTAGATCTTGAAAAAGTTTGGTTGATACTCACATTGTTATAGGAACCATTTGAAACTAGAGTTCCATCGTCCAAAGTAAAATCATTTCTAAACCAGTTATTTAAATTTAATACTTGGTAAGTAAATGTTGTATTTGATACAAAGTTGTCATCAGGAAATTTCAGCCTTGTTCCAACACCCACAGATCCAGAGGCAATACTCAACCTTTGAAAGGATTGAGAATCACTATCAGCTCCGTTAGTCAAATTTGTAAAAAATCCAGCCACTGTGAAAGAGTTAGGTTTTTTCCCTCCTAACCATGGTTCCGTAAAGGAAGCATTGTATGATTGAAAAAATTTACCATTAGTCTGTGCTCTCAAAGAAAGTCTCTGGCCGTCACCTTGAGGTAGTGGACTCCAGGTATCTCTTTTGAATATATTTCTCATAGAGAAGTTGTTGAAAGAAACTCCTAGTGTTCCAATTACTCCTCGGCCTCTTCCACCCCAACCAGCAGAAAGTTCTAATTGATCAGATGGTTTTTCTTCTACATCGTATTCTATATCAACAGTACCTCTTTGTGCATTTACCGGAGTATTTATGCCCAATGTTTCCGGATTGAAATATCCAAGATTAATGATTTCTCTTTGAGATCTAATAATGTCAGAACGACTAAATTTTTGACCGGGTTTAGTTCTTAATTCTCTTCTGATCACATGCTCATGGGTTCTATCATTTCCACGTATGACTACCTTATCTATCGTGGCTTGAGGACCTTCATAAATTCTTATTTCTAAATCAATAGAATCTTGCTCTATAGCTACTTCAACAGGATCTACCTGAAAAAAGAGGTATCCATTATCCATATATAAGGTGGAGACATCTCTACCGTCTTGACTAAACGTAAGTCTGGTGTTTAGCAATTCACTATTATAAATATCTCCTTTTACAATTCCTAAAATGGTTTCTAACTTATTTGTAGCATAGATTGAATTGCCTTTAAATTTTATATCTCTAAAGTAATAACGATTGCCTTCATCAACATCCATGTGAATCATCAGATGGCCATTGTCTCCTCTCCAAATACTATCGCTAACTATTTTTGCATCTCTAAAACCCAAAGTGTTGTAATAAGCAATGATAGCTTCCTTGTCCGTTTTATAATCAGGTGCAATATATTTTGAGGAGGAAAAGATTTTTTTTCTTCTCTTAGTTGCCTCCATTTGTTTTCTAAGCTTTCTATGCTTCACTGTTGTTTCAGTAAATGTGATGTCTTGCACTTTTACTTTCTTTCCTCTATCAATGTCAAAGACTAGACGCACTTTATTTGTTCCCTTGTCTTTTAGTTCATTAGCTATTATTTTTGAATCCAAGTAACCTTTCTCAATAAAATAGTCTTTCAAACTATTGATTGTGTTTGCTTTTAAACTCTCAGTGACAATGGCTCCCTTCATGAGGAATTTGTTTACCACATCATTTAAGTCATCATGCGAGGTCTTTTTTACACCTTTAAAAGAATGTCTTGACAGTTGAGGCCTTTCTGTTACTTCTATTTCTAGAAAAACTACCTCACCGATTGTTTTTTCTTTGAAGATCTTCACGTCCGTGAATAATCTGAGGTTCCAAAGAGCTTTTATACCTCTAGGAATATCGCCTCCAGGAATTCTGATCTTGTCACCAACTTTAAATCCAGAAATGGCAATTAGAGCATTGGCGTCACTATAATTTGCACCAGTTACATTGATCCCTCCGATTTCGTAATCTTTAGGCTCTGAATAGTCAAACACATTCTTTTCTTGGGCTTTCGCCGAATGAATACTAAACAATGCTAAACAAAGTAAAAGGAAATAAATAGTAAAATTCTTCATAATGTCTTAATCGTATTTCTTGTAATCAGTAGACAATAATATATAAAGGTACAATAAATGGGGCTTGAGGTTGTAAGAAAGCCAACAATTATAAGCTCAATTGTTCACTTATTTTACCAAAACGTCTTTCTCTGTTCTGATAGTTTATTATGGCCTTGTATAAATCATCTTTTCTGAAATCTGGCCAGAATAACTCTGTGAAATAAAGCTCTGAATAAGCAATTTGCCAAAGCAAAAAATTGCTAATCCTCATTTCTCCACTAGTTCTTATTAATAATTCGGGATCAGGAATGTCTTTTGTTGCTAAATATTTATCTATTGTGCCATCATTAAGAGTAGTTTCATCCAATATACCAGCCTTTGCGTCCTTTATCATGCCCTTAACTGCTTGAGTCATCTCCCATTTTGAACTATAATTTAAGGCCAAGACCAAGGTCATTCTGGTATTGTTCTTAGTATTTTCAATTCCTTCTAATAAGGCTTTATGACTGCGTTCTGGGAGTTGTTTTAAGTCACCAATTGCTTGGAGACGAATATTATTGTCATTAAGGGTTTTGAGCTCTTTTCTTATAGTTTCTACCAAAAGTCCCATCAAAGCATTGACTTCTATAACAGGCCTAGACCAATTTTCAGTGGAAAAGGCATATAGCGTTAAATACTCAATTCCTAATTCTGCAGAAGCTTCTGTTACTTCACGTACGGATTTCACCCCATTTTGGTGTCCAAACACCCTGGGTTTGCCGTTTTTCTTAGCCCATCTACCATTTCCATCCATTATTATGGCAATGTGTTTAGGCAATTTTTTTAAGTCTATACTTGATTTTAGATCCATTTAAAGGACTTATTCTTGAATTTGAGGCTAAATTACGAAAAAGCTGAGAGGTATTTGGTCTCTATTGCTACTTACTGTTTTACTTTATTAGAAAAATGCATACCTTTGCATCCGCTATTTAAAATTGTAAACCGCGTTTACCTTAAGTCCATAGTTTTTTTCGGTAGTCTCCAGAAAAATTAACTGTAAACGCACAAAAATTAATGAATGAGACAATATGAAGTTACTTTTATAGTAGACTCTGTCCTTTCGAGTGACGAAATTGAAGCGACCTCGAAAGTTTACCAAGACATGTTGGTAGCTGAAGGAGCCAAAATAGTTCACACCGATGAAATGGGCCTCCGTCAATTAGCTTACCCGATTAAAAATCGTACCACTGGAATTTATTACTGCTTTGAATACCAAGTTGAAACTGGAGATTTAATCTCTAAGATTGACCTTGCTATGAGAAGAGATGAGCGTATCATGCGTTCTCTTGTTATCAAGCTTGACAAATACGGTATTCAATATAATGAAGACAAAAGAGCTGGTAAGATTGGAAAAGTTAAAAAGAAAGGTTCCAAAGATGACTCTAAAGGAAAAGGGAAACCTGCTGCTAAGAGCAAACCTGCTCCAGCAAAAGTAGTTAAGCCTACTCCAGCAGCTAAAGCTACCGTTGCCGCTCCAGTTGTTGCTGCGCCGGTTGTTACTGCTCCAGTTGTTGAAACCTTAACTACCTCTAAAGAGGAGGAATAAATTACTAAAATTCAAAAAGCAATATAATGGCTTCAAGAGATGATATAAAATTTTTAAGCAATCCTAAAATTGGTAATAGAAAAAAGAAATATTGCCGTTTCAAAAAATATGGGATAAAGCATATAGACTATAAAGATCCTGACTTCTTACTTCAGTTCATCAATGAACAAGGAAAGATTCTTCCAAGAAGAATTTCAGGAAACTCATTAAAATATCAAAGGAAAGTAGCAATCGCTGTGAAAAGATGCAGACACTTAGCTATGCTTCCATTCGTAACCGACCTTTTAAAATAGATTAGACATGGACATTATTTTATTAAAAGATTTAGATAAAGTAGGCGAACAGTACGATGTTGTAAAGGTTAAGAATGGCTACGGAAGAAACTATTTGATACCTCAAGGCATAGGCTTGATCGCTAACGATACCAACATGCGAAGATTGGCTGACCTCAGAAAAAGAGAAGCTGCCAAAGAAGCTAAGATGAAAGACGTTTACCAAAAGATTGCAGATCAGTTGGTCGGTAAAGTGCTTAAGATTGGTGCTAAAGCAGGAACCAGCGGAAAGATTTTTGGTTCTGTTACCAGCATACAAATTGCTGCAGCATTGAAAGAACAATTCGATGTGGAAGTAAAGCGTAAAAAAATTGAACTACCTGTGGAAGTAAAAAACCTAGGAGAGTACAAAGTAAATTTAAAACTACACCCAGAAGTAAATCCAGTTTTGGATATTGAAGTTGTAGCAGATTAATTTTTACTTATAAGAAATAAAAAAGCCGAAGCGCGTAAGCGTCTTCGGCTTTTTT
>CALIIW010000178.1 GCA_938018185.1 uncultured Saprospiraceae bacterium | reverse complement strand
TTTTGCTTAAGCATAAAATTCTACTTTACCAGTATGGATATTGTACATTCCACCTATGATTTCTATTGCTCCTTCGTTTACCATTTCAGCAAGAACAGGGCTCTCGTCCAAAATTCTAGCAATATTTAAGTGTACATTTTTCTTTGCTACTTCATTCACAAATTCAATGTTCGAAGAATTTCTTTGTGCAGCATCCGTTGGTTGTTCAACACCGTTTACAGCAGGTGTTATCTTTGCCAACATTGCTGTTAGGTTTCCTAATTTAGCATCATCACAAGCTCCTTTTACAGCACCGCAGCTTGTATGTCCTAAGACTACGATTACTTTTGTGCCTGCTAGTTTACAGGCAAATTCCATACTACCAAGGATGTCTTCATTGACAAAGTTTCCTGCAACTCTTACACTAAAAATGTCTCCAATGCCTTGATCAAAAATCAGCTCAGAAGATACTCTAGAATCTATGCAGCTTAAGACAGTTGCAAATGGAAATTGTCCTTTACTAGTATCATCAACTTGTTGCAAAAGATTTCTTCCAACTTGTTTGTTTTCTACAAATCTCGCATTCCCATCCTTTAACAAATCAATAGCTACGGAAGGAGTAATTTCTGCTTGTGTATTTTTAGTTTGTGTGGCTGTATTTAATTGTGCTAAGTTCATTTTTTTTATTTTGATTGTTAGTAATATTTTGTGGTCTCAATTTGAAAAATTCTATATAACTAGGTGGGTTTTCAACGATGCCTCTTTCTGACACTAATTTAATATCTATATTTCTATTTTTTGCTTTAAAAGCAAAATCTTCTAGAATTTCAATAATGTCGTTGTCCAAATATCTTGTCTTTCTCACGTCCAATTCTAGAAAAGACTCTTCTGGTAATTTGTCTAACTCTTTTAAGATAGCTCCTTTGTTAAAGAAGGTTACCTCTTCAGCCAAAGTCATTTTAAATTTTTGTCTACCATTACTATTGTCTTCAATGTGCAGAAAGTGCGAGTTTTGGTAACTCTTGATTAAGATAACCACAATACCTACTGCAAGACCCAATCCTATTCCTATTAAAAGATCAGTAAAAATAATTCCTAAAACAGTTACCATGAAAGGAATAAATTGTTTCCAGCCAAGACCATACATAACTTGGAATAAAGCAGGCTTTGCCAATTTGAAACCAACAATAAGTAATACTGCTGCAAGAACTGATAATGGTATCATGTTTAATAAGCCAGGTATCATTAAAACAGAAATCAATAAAAGGAAACCATGAATTATTGCTGATTTTTTTGATTTTCCGCCTGATTGAATGTTTGCAGAACTTCTCACAATTACTTGAGTAATTGGCAGTCCACCTATCATTCCAGAAATAATATTTCCTGTGCCTTGCGCAAGTAGTTCTCTATTGGTTGGAGTAACTCTTTTTTCAGGATCTAGTTTGTCGGTTGCCTCCACACACAAAAGTGTTTCTAAACTGGCAACAAGCGCTATAGTAAATGCTGTAACCCAAACAGCTGGATTAGAAATGGCACTAAAATTAGGAAAGCTAAATTGTGCCATAAAAGATGAAAAATCATTAGGTACAGGTACGCTTACTAAGTGGTCAGCAGTAATTCCATAGGATGTCCCTTTGGTTACATTGTAATATACAATACCTAGCACTACAGCCACCAATGGGCCTTGCACAATTTTAAAGAACTTAGCTTTTTGAGATAGTACTTTGTCCCATAATAGTAATATTGCTAATGCAGCGCAAGCTATTATTGTTGGACCTAAGCTAATGTTACTGAACATCAGACCTATCTCTGATAGGGTGTTTTCACCATCCATTTGATTAAAGGCCAAATTACCTTCTGGAATTGCATCATAACCAAAGAAATGTGGTATTTGTTTAAGGATGATAATAATTCCTATACCTGTCAACATCCCTTTAATAACTGAAGAGGGGAAGTAATATCCAATGATTCCTGCCTTCAATAGGCCAAAAATAATTTGAATAATTCCGCCTAGAACAACTGCTAAAAGAAAGTTTTCCCAGCTACCTAAGGTACTTATAGCTACTAGGACTATTGCCGCCAATCCAGCTGCTGGCCCACTGACCCCAATTTGAGATCCACTTAAACAGCCAACTACAATACCTCCAACGATGCCCGCTATTAAGCCTGAGAATAGTGGTGCTCCACTTGCTAAAGCAATACCAAGGCAAAGTGGCAAAGCAACAAAAAATACAACGATACTAGCAGGTATATCATTTTTTAATCCTCCTACAAAGGAGTCTTTTTTAATAGAACTCATCTTATATATTTTTTAAATTTTTGTTAATAAGAAGCAAGCCCTCAAATAGATTTAACTAAATGAAACTGCAAATAAAAAATAGAAATTGGAATAAAAATATAACTAGACTAACTCTGGAGGCGGATTTGGAATTTCAACAAAATCAGCAGTGATTGCGTTTTTGCTATGTATGTTTAGTAAGCTTTTATCTAAGCTAGGACTTGGAAATTCTAAGCAGATGTAACTGTTCTTTTCTGAATCATCTTCTACATTCTTTTCTGAAGATTCTTTCTCCGAACTACCATCGCCATTAAAATCGACAAAGCAAATTTTGAAATCCTCTAGATCTATAAAATCAAAAGCTACTCCAACATAGGCTGTTGAAAGCAGTAAAAATGATATAGATAAGAGTAATTTCATTGAATAATTTCTTCTGGCACAAATATAAGGGTTTATTTCATAAAAGACAGCATTACTGTCATAAATATTTTGTATATTAACATTAAATTCAATTACACTGTCCAAAACGCTTATAAATGGATATAAAATTTGATCTAAATAATAGTCTTTATAATAGAGATCCTCAAGAATCCAACTTGGGGAAAAGGATTCTCGAACACAGTATTATAATGATCAATGAAATTGGTTTTGAAGCTTTTACTTTTAGAAAGCTAGCGGTGGAAATTGGATCTGCAGAAAAGTCAATCTATAGATACTTTGAAAATAAGCATTTCTTGCTGCTGTTTTTGACGTCTTGGTATTGGGAATGGGTGCATTATCTTATTTCAAT
>CALIIW010000177.1 GCA_938018185.1 uncultured Saprospiraceae bacterium | reverse complement strand
TTAATTTGACGATATAATAAACGTAAATGACATTTTTAAATAACAATTGGTGGTGGCTTAAATATACTCGGAATTCCGGCTAGCTTTTGCAATTTTCTATATGTTGTTTATTAAAAGTGATAGCGCCGGAGGCGCTATCACTTTTTTTGTGTTTATCTGCACGGTTATTGCAAAACTAATGTTTATGACAATTAAGTTGGAAAACAGCCAGTCCATTATTATATCGACAATCTCAAAGCGGATGCTTGGAGATACACATACGCCTGTTTCCTTATTCTTAAAGCTAAGGGATGAGTATAATCAAGTGGCACTTTTAGAGTCAAACGACTTTACTTCAAAAGAAGATAGCAGGTCTTTTATAGCTGTAGATATCACCGACGAGATTTTTGTCAAAAAAGAGCATGTTTTTGTGAAAAAATTTAATGGCTCAATCCAATCTAAAAAGCTTGACAATAAGGATCAATTATCTGATGAGATTGATGATTTTATACGCAATATCCAAACCGACAAGGAAGAATTGTTTAATGGCTTATTTGGGCATACGGATTTCGATGCTATCCAATATTTTGAGAGTATCAAGTTTAATCCTGATAAGCCGCATAACGACAAGCCTAGCCTGCGTTATGCTTTGTATCGATTTGTTATAGCTTTTGATCATTTTAAGGATGAACTCTGTATTATTGAAAATATTCCAAGAGGGGAAAGTTCTGAATTAGCAAAGCTAGAATCAATTATTGCTCGTCAAGTTTATAACAGTTTTGAATTTGAATGCAAGGGAGAAAGGTCTAGCAATATGTGTGATAAAGCCTTCAAGGAACTGGTTGTTAAAGGTAAGCAGCATTGCAAAGTTGGAGATGTATTTCAAGTTGTATTTTCACGTCGATTCTCTCAAGAATTTTCTGGTGATGATTTCAATGTATACAGAGCCCTGCGTTCCTTAAATCCCTCTCCGTATTTATTTTATTTTGATTATGGCACATACAAGTTGTTTGGGTCTTCTCCAGAAACGCAATTGTCAGTTTCAGATGGAATAGCTTCTGTCAATCCAATTGCAGGAACATTCAAAAGGCAAGGAGATAAAAAAGAGGATATAAAGAAGGCTAAATCTTTAGCTTCGGATCCTAAAGAAAATGCAGAGCATATTATGTTGGTGGATTTAGCCAGAAATGACTTAAGCATCCACTGCAAAAATGTGAAGGTTGAAAGCCTCAAAGAAGTTCAGTTTTTTTCACACGTGATTCATCTTGTATCAAAAGTCATTGGTAAGGTCAATCCGCATGTTTCTACTGCAAGAATATTTGGAGATACTTTTCCTGCAGGCACGCTTTCTGGTGCACCTAAATATAGAGCCTTGCAACTGATTGATAAGTATGAACCAACCAAACGTGGTTTTTATGGCGGAGCAATTGGGATTATGGATCTAAAAGGTAATATGAATCAAGCCATTTTGATAAGATCATTTTTGAGCATGAACAATAAACTCTTTTATCAAGCTGGAGCTGGCATAGTCATTCATTCTGATGAAGAAAAAGAATTACAAGAAATTAATAATAAATTGGCTGCTTTAAATCAAGCTATCTTAAAAGCAGAAAAAATCTAATGATGAAGTTATTGATTTTAGATAATTATGATTCCTTCACTTATAACCTTGTACAATTTGTAGAAGAGTTATTAGGTAGGGAAATTACGATCAAAAGAAATGATGAAATTGATATTGAAGATGTAGAAGCATTCGACACTATTATACTTAGTCCTGGACCCGGATTGCCTAAAGATGCAGGTGTGATGCCATTGATCTTGGAAAAATATTCGACTACTAAAAGAATTCTTGGGGTTTGCTTAGGCCATCAAGCTATTATTGAAACTTTCGGAGGCAAGATTAGAAATTTGGATGCTGTATATCATGGGGTAGCAACAAAAATATTAAAGACAGAAAACGAATCACTGATTTTAAAGGATATTCCAGATAAATTTTATGCTGGAAGATACCATTCCTGGGCAGGGGTTATAGAAGAATTCCCCAAGGAATTATTGGTTACAGCTGTAGATGAGCAAAATGAGATCATGGCCTTAAGGCATAAGAGTTTAGATGTCTTCGGCGTGCAGTTTCATCCGGAGTCTATTATGACACCGTATGGAAAAAAGATGTTGGCAAATTTTCTTGGATTGCCATACAAGCTTAGCAAAGATGAATTAAAGAGACTTGGGCAGTCGAGCAATCGAACAAACGACTAACCGATTAACCGAACATTCGATCATTCGAGTATTTGGTTAATTGAATGTTCGAGTAATCAATCAATGATTGCCTTGAACGTCGAAGGGGTCGAAGGGAACAAAACGATTAGTCGATTAACCGACTAACCGATTAACCGAACATTCGATCATTCGAGTATTTGGTTAATTGAATGTTCGAGTAATCAATCAATGATTGCCTTGAACGTCGAAGGGGGCGAAGGGAACAAAACGATTAGTCGATTAGTCGATTAGCCGAATAACCAAACATTCGATCATTCGAGTATTTGGTTAATTGAATGTTCGAGTAATCTTAACAGTATTTTGCTTTGAGCAACGAAGGAGTCGAAAGGAAACAAACGAATAAGCGAATAACAAATTAACAAATGAAAGAAGTATTAAACAAATTATTTTCTCATGAAAAATTGTCTCGTTTTGAGGCAAAGGACTTGCTGTTGCAAATTACAGAAGAAAAATTTGATGCTTTAGAAGTTGCTTCATTTGTGACTGTTTTTAACATGCGTCCAATTACAGTGGATGAATTAGCTGGTTTTAGAGATGCTCTACTCGAAAAATGCGTAAAGATAGATCTAGGGACAAAAGAGTGTATTGATATTGTGGGTACTGGAGGAGATGGAAAAGATACATTCAATATTTCAACTTTGTCAGCCGTCGTAATCGCAGGAGCAGGTTATAAAGTGTTAAAGCATGGAAATTATTCTGTTTCCTCTCATTGTGGCTCCTCCAATGTTTTGGAAAATTTGGGCTATAAATTTACAGATGATGCAAGTAAGCTAAAAAAGCAATTTGCGGAAAACAATTTATGTTTTTTGCATGCGCCCAAATTTCACCCGGCAATGAAATCCTTGGCTCCAGTTAGGAGAGCATTGAAAGTGAAAACATTTTTCAATATGCTTGGTCCACTAGTGAACCCTTGCCAACCTAAGTATAATTTTTTAGGTGTTTTTAATAAACCATTGAGTCGACTTTATCAATGTATTTTAAAAGAAGATGACAAAGATTTTGCGGTAGTATATGCTATGGATGGATACGATGAAATAAGTCTCACAGGAGATTTTTTGTTGAGAACAAACACTGGACAAGAATTGCTTAGTCCAGCAGATCTGAATTTGGAGGTTTGTATTCCCTCAGATATCTCAGGTGGGAAAACTGTTCAGGATTCTGCAGACATTTTTATAAATATCTTACAAGGAAAGGGGACTGCAGCTCAAATAAATGTAGTTGCCGCAAACGCTGGTCTGGCCATTCATACCATGTATCCCAACAAGTCTAAGCTGGATTGTATCGATGAAGCAAAGCAAAGCATTCATTCGAAAAGCGCATTTAATAATTTTAAAAAGATTCTTAATTAAACAATATGCATATTTTAGATAAAATCACTAAGCATAAACGGGAAGAGATAAAGAATAAAATGGAGTTGTTTCCAACAGCCCTTTTAGAAAAATCAATCTTCTTCAATACTGATACAGTTTCTCTAAAAAAGTATCTGCAACGACCTGATAAATCTGGTGTGATTGCAGAGTTTAAACGTAAGTCACCTTCAAAAGGAATGATCAATGGCTTTGCAGAAGTAGAAAATGTTTCCATAGGCTACATGCAAGCAGGTGCCTCAGCTTTGTCTGTGCTTACTGACGAGCATTTCTTTGGAGGTAAAAATGATGATTTGCGTCAAGCCAGAAAATACAATTATTGCCCTGTTTTGAGAAAGGATTTTATTATTGACGAATACCAAATAGTAGAAGCTAAATCAATTGGTGCCGATGTTATTCTGCTTATCGCGGAATGTTTAAGTAAGTCTGAAGTCAAACAGTTTGCTAAGCTTGCTGCAAGTTTGAAAATGGAAGTACTTTTTGAAGTTCACAGTTTAAAAGAACTAGATAAACTTAATGAACACATAGACCTCGTCGGAGTAAACAATAGAGACCTCAGCAGTTTTGAGGTTGACCTCAACACTTCCTTAGAACTTGCTCAAGCGATACCAACTGAATTTGTAAAAGTTTCAGAATCTGGAATTAGCGAAGCAGAAAAAGTTGTTCTTCTAAAAGAAGAAGGATACGAAGGCTTCTTAATAGGAGAACATTTTATGAAGTCTTCCAATCCACCTAGAAGATGTTTAGAATTTATACAAGAAATCGAAAACCTACAATATGAAAAAGTAAAACAAGCAATTAAGTTATAATCCAAATCTATAAACCCATGACTAATAACATTAAAGTAAAAGTATGCGGGATGAATGATGTACACAATCTTCGTTCCTTGCTTCAAATTCCGATTGATTTCGTAGGTTTTATTTTTTACGAAAAATCATCACGATTTTGTCAACTTGATAGAAGACAAATTAAAGCAATTTGGAAGGAGTCAGAAACAGAGGCACAAAAAGTTGGTGTTTTTGTTGATGCGCCATTAGCTTATGTATTAAAAACTGTCAAAGATTATGAATTAGATTTTGTTCAATTACATGGTAAGGAATCTCTCTTTTATTGTGAGTCCTTGCAAGAAGAAGGGTGCAAAATTATAAAGGCCTTTTCACTTGATGATTCCTTTTGTTTTTCTAATACAGAAGCTTATAAATATTATGTCGACTATTTTCTTTTTGATACCAAAGGTTTAAAACCGGGAGGTAATGGCACAAAATTTAATTGGGACCTACTAACAGAAAATAGTTTCAGCATACCTTACTTTTTGTCAGGAGGCATCTCTAAAAAGGATGATCGCGCAATTAGAGAAATGAACTGTAAGGAATTATTTGCAGTTGATGTGAATAGTAAATTTGAAATCTCTGCTGGTGAAAAAAATGTAGATGAAATTTCAACTTTCGTTTATAAAATAAAAAAACCTTTTCCTGTAAAGGAATATGTAAATGTAAGAAGATAAATGAATAAGTTAAGAGATAAAATATCTGTAGACGAACAGGGCTATTACGGAGAGTTCGGTGGAGCTTATATTCCAGAAATGCTATATGGCAATGTGGAAGAAATTCGAAAGGTCTATGTGTCCTTTTGGCAAGACAAAGCATTTAAACAAGAATTTGACGATTTATTAAAAGATTTTGTGGGCCGTCCTTCTCCGTTATACCATGCGAAAAGACTTTCTGAAAAATTTAAAACAAATATCTACTTAAAAAGAGAAGATCTAAATCATACAGGCTCTCATAAGATTAATAATACCATTGGCCAAATTCTCTTAGCTAAAAAGTTAAACAAGAAAAGAATCATTGCTGAAACAGGAGCTGGTCAACATGGTGTGGCTACAGCAACAGTATGCGCTTTAATGGGTTTAGAGTGCATCGTTTATATGGGTTCAGTTGATATAGAAAGACAAGCACCAAATGTTTCAAGAATGAAAATGCTTGGGGCGGAAGTTAGACCAGCTTTAAGTGGATCTAAAACTTTAAAGGATGCGACAAATGAGGCCATTCGGGATTGGATAAATAATCCTTTAGATACTCATTATATCATTGGTTCTGTGGTAGGACCACATCCATATCCTGACATGGTTGCTAAATTTCAATCTGTTATCAGCGAGGAAATGAAATGGCAATTGAAAGAAAAAACGGGCAATGAAAATCCTGATGCAATTATTGCTTGCATTGGTGGAGGTTCAAATGCCGCAGGTGCTTTTTATCATTATTTAAATGAAAAGGATGTCCGCTTAATTGCGGTAGAAGCTGCTGGTCATGGTATTGATAGTGGCGAATCTGCAGCTACTTCTGTTCTTGGTACTAAAGGAGTTATCCATGGATCAAGAACTTTACTTATGCAAACAGAGGAAGGCCAAATCATTGAGCCTTATTCAATTTCTGCAGGCTTGGATTATCCTGGGATAGGACCATTGCATGCACATCTGATTGAAACTAAACGTGCAGAAACTTATGCTGCCACTGATAAAGAAGCCTTGCAAGCCGCTTTAGAAATTACAAGGTTGGAAGGGATCATTCCAGCCTTAGAAACGGCTCATGCATTTGCAGTGCTCCACAAAATAAGTTTTAATAAAGCTGATGTGGTTGTTTTAAATGTATCTGGAAGAGGGGATAAGGATCTTGCAAATTATATAAAATTTATTGAGACTAATGAATAGAATAGATAAATTATTTATAAAGAAGAATAAGGACATCCTCAATATTTATTTCACAGCTGGATTTCCAAATTTGGAAAGTACTGGAGTTATATTAGAAAAACTTTCCGATGCTTCTGTTGATTTAGTTGAAATTGGAATGCCTTATTCTGATCCATTGGCTGATGGACCGACTATACAAAACTCAGGTCAAAAGGCTTTGGCAAATGGGATGAGTATAAAACATCTTTTTAAGCAAATTGAAGTTGCGAGAAAGACGATTGATACTCCATTGATATTAATGGGCTACTTTAATCAGGTCATGCAATATGGAGAAGAAAAGTTTTTTAGGAAAATAAAAGAAATTGGTGTTGATGGTTTAATACTTCCTGATATGCCATTACATATTTATGAAAGAGCTTATCGCTCCCTTTTTGAGGAATTGGATCTTGGGATAAGTTTTTTGATAAGCCCTCAAACGGACTTTGAGCGAATAAAGAAGATTGAAGAACTAAGTCGTGGCTTTATTTACATGGTCAGCTCAGCTTCCATAACGGGCGTGAAGAATGGCATTGACGCAAAGCAAATAAAATATTTCGAAAGAATCAATTCTTTACATCTTACAAAACCAGTATTAATTGGTTTCGGTATTTCTGACAACAAGTCCTTTAGAACCGCTTGTGAATATTCTAATGGTGCGATAATTGGTTCCGCATTTATCAAGGCTATTAATTCTGAAGAACCAATAGAACAGAGTATTTCAAACTTTATAAATAAGATCAGGTTCGATACAATTCCAGTTTAATAAAAAACACAAAAATGATCATACAATTAGATCCTAATATTGAAGAAGCTCAATTGAGTAAGTTAGAACTAACCTTAGAAGGGATAGAATATAAAACCAATTATGTAACAACACAATTTGGTAGATACATAATTGGAGTAGGTAAAAAGGAGTTTGATATAAGAGCAATAGGCTGCCTTCCAGGTATTAATGATATCCATAGAGTGAGCGACTCTTATAAATTGGTTTCAAAAAAATGGCGTGTTCAAGATACTAGCATCGACATTGGTGATGGGGTAAAAATTGGTACAGGACATTTTAATATAATGGCTGGCCCTTGTTCCATAGAATCTGAGGATCAAATTGTTTCGGTCATAGAGCATTTGAAAGAAACCGGAGTTTCAATAATGAGAGGTGGTGTATACAAACCTCGTAGTTCGCCTTATTCTTTTAGAGGCTTAGGAATTGAAGGTTTAAAGTTGTGGCATGATTTGGCTTCAAAGGCAGGTATTAAGATCATAACCGAAGTTATGATGGTCGAACAGATAGAGGCTATGGCTGAATATGTAGATATCTTTCAAGTTGGTGCGCGTAATTCTCAGAATTACAATTTGTTAGATGCTTTGGGTGAGGTTGATAAACCAGTATTATTAAAGCGAGGTATTTCTGGAACCATTGATGAACTGCTTCATGCGGCAGAGTATATTTATTCCAATGGAAATGAAAAGATAATGTTTTGTGAGCGTGGCATTCGTTCATATGAATCTGCTTATAGAAATTGTTTTGATGTAAATGCCATTGCAATTCTGAAACAAAAATCACATCTTCCGGTAATAGCTGATCCATCTCATGGTGTAGGCATAAGGAAGTATGTAGAAAGCATTGCCTTGG
>CALIIW010000176.1 GCA_938018185.1 uncultured Saprospiraceae bacterium | reverse complement strand
GGATTTACCACAAAAATAAATCCTGGTTCAGAGGGAGATCAAATACATACAGTCCCTTTTGCTTTAGGAAGGTTGCTTATGGTTTCCGCTCATAAATGGAAGAATCAGATTTCAGATATTGATGAAAGTCTGGCAATCATTGATGAAAGAGGGTATAATTATTTTCCAACTTCTCATGTTTTTGATACGGAGTTCAATCAACAAGATTCTGTTGGTTATCAAGATAAAATTGAAGACCTTTTGAATAATGTCAATAGGGAAGCAGAAGATCTGTCTAATTTAGAAAATAAAATGTCCAACTCTGAAGTAAAGAGGCTTGCCTGTTTAGAAAAGATCAAAGAACAATTAATCAATATCCAAAACGAAATCATCGAATCCTCCTTAGATGGAAGTGAAGTTTTGAATGCAAGTACTTATCAAAAACCTGCTCGTCAAGTTTAGGGATTGTCAGATAAAGTTTCTCGAAGGGATGCCTTTGGGATAAAACATGGAAAATCAATCTTTGGTAATTGGGTAAATTAAATTCAGTAGCACAGGGGAATTTTTGGTATCCAACAAATAAGAAGCACTATGGCATTGCCTTAGTGCTTCTTATTTGTTGGAAGTTAGACAATAATAATATACCGCTCCTTTGAAGTGGTATATTATTTATAATTCTGAACAGCGCTAATTAATTTTAAGTTGTTTGAGTTTTGCTGACACCTAATTCTTTTGCAACCTTTGTAAAAGCAGCAATCGCTTTATCGATGTGTTCGTCCTCATGCCCAGCAGATAATTGCACTCTTATTCTTGCTTGTCCTTTTGGCACAACAGGAAAAAAGAATCCTATTACATAAATGCCTTCTTCTAAAAGTTTATTGGCGAAGTTTTGAGATAAGGCGGCATCATAAAGCATAATTGGTACAATAGGAGAATCTCCTTGTAAAACATCAATTCCAGCCGCTTCCATACCTGCTCTGAATCGTTTAGTATTTTTCTCTAGCTTGTCTCTTAGCGTAGTAGATTTTGAGACTAAGTCTAGTACAGAAATAGATGCTCCAACTATTGCAGGTGCCAAGGTGTTTGAAAATAAATAAGGTCTGGATCTTTGTCTCAACATATCGACAATTTCTTTTCTCGCAGCAGTAAAACCACCAGAAGCTCCTCCTAGAGCTTTTCCAAAAGTTCCAGTGATGATGTCTACTCTGTCCATGACATTATGATACTCCGCAGAACCACGGCCAGTCTTGCCAATAAAACCCGAAGCATGGCAATCATCAACCATAACCATTGCATTATATTTATCAGCAAGGTCACATATTTTATCCAGCTTCGCGATGTCGCCATCCATGGAGAAAACACCATCAGTTGCAATAAGTCTTCTTCTTGCTCCTTGTGCTTTTTTCAATTGTTCTTCTAGATCGTCCATGTCTGAATGGGCAAATCTGTATCTAGCCGCTTTGCACAATCTAATGCCATCTATGATCGAAGCATGGTTTAAAGCATCAGAAATGATAGCATCTTCTTTTGTAAGAATTGGCTCGAATAAACCCCCATTTGCATCAAAAGCTGCTGCATAAAGGATAGCATCTTCTTGTCCAACATAGGCAGCTATTTTTCTTTCTAATTCTTTATGAATGTCTTGGGTTCCGCAAATGAATCTTACAGAAGACATACCGAATCCGTGGGTATCGATAGAATCTTTTGCAGCTTTAATGACATCTGGATGAGAAGACAAGCCCAAATAGTTATTAGCACAAAAATTGAGAACCTCGGCCCCATTTGTTTTTATTTCTGCAGATTGAGGAGAGGTAATTATCCTTTCTTCTTTGTATAGACCTGCTTCCTTAATTTCTTCAATTTCTTTTTGAATGGCTGTGCCAACATCTTTGAACATATAATCAGATTTTATTTAAAATTTCATTTTTTTTTACATCAGAAAGTTTCATCTCCGATAAATTTTGCAACATATCGTTTACCATCTCTTCCAGGTTGTATTTTGGTTTCCAGTTCCAATCGGCTCTAGCTTCTTTGTCGTCAATACTATAAACCCATCCATCAGCGATTTGCTGTCTAAAGTCAGGTTCATATTTTATAGCAAAGTCAGGCAGATGCTTTTTTATTTCTGCAGCAATTTCTTCTGGACTGAAACTCATTCCAGAAAGGTTATAGCTCGTTCTTGTGTTAATTTGTTTCGATGGTGCATCCATCAATTGAAAGGTTGCTTTAACTACATCAGACATATATATCATCGGGAGATAAGCATCAGGTTTTAAAAAGCAAGTGTAGCTATTTTTTTCTAAAGCCTCATGAAATATTTCGACGGCATAATCCGTAGTTCCACCACCTGGTAAAGATTCATAACCTATTACCCCTGGATACCTGATTGATCTAATGTCAAGGCCATATTTTCTAAAGTAGTATTGACTCCATTGTTCTCCAGCACTCTTTCCAATACCGTAAACTGTTTCTGGATTTAGTAGTACAGATTGCGGACAATTTTGTTTTGGTGCATCGGAGCCAAAAACTGCGATTGAACTTGGAGAGAAAATTTTAGCTACCTTATTGATTCTAGAAGCTTCCAGAACATTTAAGTAGCCTTTTACATTGACATCCCAAGAAAGCAAAGGCTTCTTTTCACCAGTTGCGGATAGTATGGCAGCTAAATTGTAGACTTGTGTAACCTTGTTTTTACCTATTACCTCGTTTAGGGCCGATTGATCTAAAATATCTAAAAGTTCAAATCTCGATAATTGCTCTTCGGGTTTTCTTAGATCAGTAGAAATGACTTGATTTTCTCCATATAAATCTACCAATACTGAAGTCAAAACGGTTCCTAATTGTCCATTAGCCCCAGTAATTAAAACACATTCTTTAGCCATTATTCCGTATCTATTAATGTAATGGAAAAATACTAAAAATTATTGATTTGAATGGCTGATGTGCCTGTAATTAAAATGGCTATAGATAAATTAGTTTTCATTTTTATCTATCAGTAAATTAACTAATGTATAGGTAGGTATTTGTTCTAAAAATTCAAAGTTCTTGACTTCGAAATTTATCTTGGTGCAGTAGGCCGATAAGCCATTGGTAATTAAAAGAAAAGGTGCTTTTAATTGTAGGTTATATCTCGCAGCTTGGTCAAAAACTTCTTGATTGAGCTTTATGGAAGGTGCCTTACATTCTATGAGTATTTGAGGCGTTCCATTTTTTGCGTAGACAACAATGTCAAATCGTTTAAGCGTTTTGTTTATTTTTAATGCCTTCTCAACATTAATCGCAGTCCTTGAAAAACCTTTTTCTCTTATGAGACAAAGTAAGGTCAGTTGGCGTACTAGCTCTTCAGGTGTATTGACAAGCCATTTTTTTCTAATTAAACAAAAGATCATTCTTTTGCCCTCCAGCTCTTTTATTTGGAGTTGGTCTTTAAACTTGATGATATCTAAGTCTAATAACACCAATTAAGTATTTAAATATTCTTCAATACTTAGGTATTGATCTAAAACGATTCTTCCTCTATCATTTCGTTTTATAGTACAAGATCCTTGAGTAGGGTCATGTTCAAAAAGTAAAAGAGCAGATTCTTCAGCAGCTAATTCAAGTAAGGTCTTTTTTTCTTTGATTGCTTCCAAGGGTCTAATGTCATAACTCATCACATACGGCAAGCCAATGTGAAAAGAAGAAGGGATCAGATCTGCACAATAAATCATTTTTTTACCATTCACCGAAAGGTGTAGTAACATCATTGCCTCTGTATGACCATAAACCAGTTGCACTGATATGCCAGGTAGCCATTCAAAGACTTTTTTCTCACATTTTATATCAATAAAATCAAGAACCCCAGCGCCCTGTAATGGAACAAAATTTTCTTTAAGAAAGGAAGCCTTTTCCCTTGGGTTTGGATTGAGGGCCCACTTATAATGAATTTCATTTGACCAATACCTCGCCTTTGGAAAGGTAGGGTAGTGATGGCCTTCTTTGGTTATACCAACAGCTCCACCCACATGATCAAAATGCAAGTGTGTTAAGAAAACATCGGTGATGTCCTCCAGGCTTAAGTCTTTTTGAGCAAGTGAATTGCTTAAAGAATCTGATCCATGCGGTTCAAAATGGGATCTAAATTTAGCATCTTGCTTAAGTCCTAAACCCGTATCAACGAGAATTTTGCGATCTGCTGTTTCTATTAAGAGTGCACGCATGGCCCAGGTACACATGTTGTTTTCGTCAGGTGGATTAAGTTTTTGCCACATCCTTTTAGGAACTACTCCAAACATGGCTCCGCCATCAAGTTTAAAAAGTCCTGTTTCTATAAAGCTCACTTTCATTTAAAATCCTATTTTTTTGCCTTCTTTTTGTAATTCCTTTTTTATAGCCGCCATTCTTAATGCAGTAACAGCAGCTTCTACTCCTTTATTTCCATGTTTACCTCCAGCTCGATCTTCTGCTTGTGCTTGGTCATTTGGTGTAAGTAGCCCAAAAATACAAGGAACTCCTGTTGCCAGACCAAGGGTAGTTAGTCCTTGTGCGACGGATTGGTTGATGTATTCATTATGAGCTGTTTCACCTTTTATCACACAGCCCAAACAAATGATGGCATCATAGGCAGCTTTTTTTAAAAGCATTTTAGCCGCGACAGTAAGTTCAAATGCTCCAGGCACAAGAATTTTTGTAATGTTATCTTCTTTGACGGAATGCTTTTTTAAAGTTTCCTGACAAGCATCAAATAATTTAGATGTTATTTGCTCGTTCCATTCCGAAACGATGACACCAATTTTATAAGTTGAGCCATCAGGTAAATTTTCATTAGAATATTCGGATAGATTTTTTAAACTACTTGCCATTTTTATAAATTTTATTTTTTATTAAAATCATTGGTTCTATTATGTCCATTTTCCAGCATAAGTCAAAGGACTCTTAGATAAATGTTCTAAATAATCGTACTTCGTCCTAGTTATCTGTTTAATGTGGAGGTAATCGTGCGCCAACCAGTTGTTTAAAAATAAATCTGCATTTAAGTTTCCAAGGCTTTTATGTTTGAAAGAGTTGCTCCAATTAATTTTTTCAAGATCCAGGCTTTCTAAGTACTCGATTGAATTTGATCTTTCCTTTAAGAATTCTTCAAGGGTATCTTCAAAACTTTGATCGCTGTATTTTCTTTCAAGAACCCATTTTTCAGGATAGATGCTTGGAGGTATTTGTCCAGGACTTTGTAGTGTAATTTTTAAACGAGTCTTAAAGTCTTCGATTTCTTCATCTTTTAGATGGCAGAGAATTTCTAAAATAGACCACTTATCATCTGAAACCTTCCAAGAATAGCAAGCATTGTCAAGGCCGGTCAATGTTGATTGAAAGAGCGATTTATTTCTTTTTAATTCTTCAATGATGTATTTATAATGCATTAACTCTTGATGCTATTCTATTAAGATAAAAGATAGACAAAGGAAACCATAGTTATTGAAATATTCAAATAGAAAATGGTGCAAAAAAAAAGTCTTACCCTTCAAAGGATAAGACTTTTTACTTAAAGTTATGGGTAGATATTATTTCATTCTACTAGAGACTCTTGTTATTAATTTTTCTGCATCTCTACCAGCTACAGAGGTAGGATATTTTTCTTTTAAAGTTTTGAAAGCATCTAAAGCATTAGAAAAATCTTCTTGTTTTTCATAAAGCATGCCTAATTTTTTATAATACTCTGCAGCGACAAATTCATTCTCAGTTGCTTTGGCTGCCTTCGAGTAATTGCTTAAAGCAGCACTAAAATCTTGTTTTTCTGAATAAGCATCCCCTAAAGCTCCGAATTTCATAGCAGGTAATACTTCTCCTACAGGTTTGAAGCTTTCTAGGTAATTAATTGCCTTATCAAAATCACCTAGGTGCAAATAAGAAACACCAGCATAATATTTAGCTGAATTTCCGGCAGGTGTACCACCATACTGATCGATGATGTCTAAAAACCCTGGAAATCCCCCCCCTGGATTTGTTAAAGCATTAGTGAATGAATCCTTTTCAAACTGAGCTTGAGCAGAAGACAACTGATAAGCTGCATTCGTCATTTTAGGTTGACGAACTAAGTTGTTGTATGCAAACCATCCACCTACCAAGATAGCTAGACCCAATAAAACGCCAATGATTGTTTTCTGATTATCTTCTAGAAAATCACTTGCCGATTTTTCTTTCTTCTCGAGTTGCTCTACTAATACTTCGTCTTCAAGCTGCTCATTCTTTTGATTTCGTCTCCTTGCCATTTTATTCTTTATTTATTTCAATCTCTTTGTATACCAAGTGTAAACGGTATTATTCGGATTATATGAGTAAATGTTTTCAAATTGGCTGCAAAAATAAGCATTCTTGTGATATAAGAGGGAAATATTTTAAGCTTTAAGTGCTTATTTCACATAAAGCTTCTTAATATGTCTGAAATCGCACCAATTTATTGATGAAATAGAACAAAGAATTTGAAATTCTCGTATTACTAAGTTATTATTCATAGAATTTCGATTGGGACTTTTATGTATCCAGTTTTGACAAAAGTCTATTGAAAAATTTATCCTAATAATTACTAAATTGTTAGTTATTTATCAATATTCCTTAAAGATCATATCATTGATGACCTCTTTTTATAGACCTCAATTCTTAATAGCATTCTTGCTAATAATACTTTTATCATGTGTAGATGATAAAATTATAACAGAAGTTACTCCAAGTAAAATATCAGATCCCAGTTCAAGCTTATTTCAAGATATAGCTTCTGCCAAGAGTGGCGTTCACTTTAAGAACATGGTTGAGGAAACACTGCAAAATAATTTTATAAATAATAACCTGATCTACTCTGGAGGAGGAACGAGTATTGGAGATCTCAATAATGATGGTTTACAAGATTTAATCTTTATTGCAAATACTGGGATACCGGGTATTTATATCAATAAAGGGGATCTGTCTTTTGAAAAGCTAGGAGTAGAATGTGGTATTCAGAAGGTAGCTGGATGGTCAACAGGTGTAAATATTGTGGATATTAATGGAGATGGAAAGCAAGATATTTATATATGCAGAGGAGGTCCAACGGAGAAAAGCGATCAAAATCGGCAGAATTTGCTGTATGTAAACCAGGGTAAGTTAAAATTTAAAGAGCAGGCAGCTGAATATGGTTTGAATGATATAGGTGTTAGTACCCAAGCTGCATTTTTTGATTACGACTTAGATGGTGATTTAGATGTATATGTTGTAAATTATTTGCCAGGGGTACAACAAATTCCTTATGGAGAGCTAAAATCTAGAAGAAATAACCCAACAGCTGATTTAATCCCAGTATTTTCCGATCATTTATACAGAAACGATGGAGCTAAGTTTGTCGATGTGAGCAAAGCAGCTGGCGTAACAAATTGGGCACATGGACTAGGAGTTAGTATAAGTGATTTAAATGAAGATGGCTTTCCAGACATCTTTGTAGCCAATGACTATGAGATAGATGATTTTTACTATCAAAACAATGGGGACGGCACTTTTTCAGAAAAGATAAAGGAGCATTTTGGTCACGTTTCTTTCTTTGCAATGGGTGTTGATATTGCGGATATAAATAATGACGG
>CALIIW010000175.1 GCA_938018185.1 uncultured Saprospiraceae bacterium | reverse complement strand
CAAGTAATAGTGAATGCTTAGGTATAGACCAACCGACCGTTAAAGGATGATTGGCATCATACACTTTCGCTCGTTCAATCATATATTCCAACCAGTCCAGCACCTTATCTTTTCCATGTTGTTCAAAATCTAAGTCTGCTTCATTTTTTAAATCCCAGGCAAGAATGTTCTCATTTGTTTTAAATTTTGCAAGCAAACCTTTTAGTTGAATTTCAGCTTTTGGATAAGAATCTAATTCATAACTAACAGGGAAATCGAACAAAGTTATTATTGCTTGCAAATCGTATTTCGACAATTGATTTAATAATAAATCTAGTCTTTCAAGCAATTCATCAAATTTTAAATCCTGAACTACTCCATCACTTGGGATAAAAAGTCTTACCGTATTAAAACCTAAATGCTGTATCTCCACAAGGTCACTGTCTATAGAATCTAAATCAAATTCTCTCCAAAACTTCATCCAAGGACTTGAACTAGGATAATAGTTAATCCCTTTTATCCTATCTATTTGAGACAAATTTTCTTCAAAGACTTCAACATTTTCGATAGTAGATTTTTTAGCACCTAGTGTGGGTAACATTAACACAACACTGTTCCTAGAATTGTCTTCAATCTTAATATGAGAACATACTTTTAAGGAATGCTTATAAATATTTTTATTCCACTTTTTTAGGTCAGCAATTGATTTTTTATATTTTTTAGCAATACTAAAAAGTGTTTCCCCTTTTGATACTTTATGAAATCCATCTTTAGCTTCATCATCACAGGCAACAATCGGCTCAGAACTCTCAATAACTTTATCGACTAAGAAATTATCTTCCGCTTCTTCGTTTAGAATATTGCCGTCAACATTTTGAGAAGTTTTAAGTTTTTTGAACTGTAAAATTTTCCACCTATCATCTTCATAAACCATTGCAACCTCAAAGGTGACTCGCAGATCTTCTTTGTATATTAACTTGTTCTTATCATAAACCTTTTTCTTTATTCTTACATTTTTGTCTTTAAAGGCAAATATCTGTTTGTCTAAAGAAAATAAATAAGGTTCAATATTATGTTCTAGGTCAATTCGAATTTCTTTAATGTCATTATTACTATGTAAGTTGTTTTTAAACCCTTTGACTAATTCTTTAGAAAAATAATGTTCCAGTCCATCAACAGATTTTTGAGCAAATGCCCTGTTTAAATAAAACCAAGCTTCTAAATAGGAATGCTGGATATTGCTCAAATCAATTTCGGAAACAGGCCTCCCATGAATGGAACTATTTCCTTCAAAATGTAGATTAGGAACATGGTATCCATATGCCAAGTTCACATCACTTTTATACCTCTTCTGCTCATTAGTCTTGTCCAATTTATTTTTTGCAACAAGTAAAAGAGACAGAAGGAAAAAAGTAAAAAGAACATTTCCAAAAATCTTACTATAGATCTTATATTTCAAATAGATCTTATTCATTCAAAAATTTTATTACTGACATACCACCGATAGTGATTTTACAGGTTTTTGATTTACTTTCATAAAATGCTTTAGGAATTTTCACCTTGGTCATTCCTGTATCAATAGTTTTTTTGATTTTATATTTTCCTGATCTAATTTCAACCAAAGTTCCATCAGTAATTAGTTGCCCCAGTTTTCCTTCAACTGGTCCGATTACGATATAACCTTCGACAATTTCTACAGGAATACTTTTTACATTTTCTACAAAAGTTAACTTTATTGCTTCTTTTTCATTAGGGTCTAAATTGGTACTTATAGAGTACGAGGTAGCTTGAGATGGATTCTTTATCTGGACATTAGCTATCCCATTGACTGTATAACTTTTATAGACTCCAGTGACTTTATCATTTTCTTTTACATTGAATATTATCTCTGTTCCGTCAGAGACTGCATTATCCAAATGGTCAAATATTTTTTCTGTTTGCAAATGAATAAATTGTCTATTGTCCGCATGTGGATGCCAACTTATTAACTTGAGAGCTGTATTTTGAGCTGGCCCAGGAACAATACTTATCTCTTGCTCTTCAATATTGGCAAAATCACAATCTCCACCTATGAGCACTTTACCTATTTGATTACTATTTTCGACAATTAAATAAGAAAGTAAGTTATTGATTGAATTATAAGTGACCTCATGCGCTTGATGGCTTCTCTTTATAATAAATTTCGTTTGGCTCTTATCCTCAGCCGGATTACCAAAAACATCTACAGGAAAGGTACAGAGCATAGACTCCAATTGTTGGTCTACGGCTAAAGTCTTAGGACCAATGTATGATTCAATTTTGTTTTCAGCTGGTAATGCTCTTATATAGATTGAATCACTCGCGATAATTTTTTGATCATATATTAGTTTAATTTCTGCTCGCCCACTATACTTGCTTACTTCTTTTGAAAAAGTATACAAGAAAGCATCCATTTGGACTCTTTGCTTAAAGACAATATCTCCAAACTTTCCTTGCCAGCTTATATAGATATCCTCCCCGATTAAATTATTACTCTGTATTTTAATTCTCACCTTTTCACCAGCTAAACTATACCTGGGCAGATAGGAGATCTCTGCATCTACTTTTTTGGCCAAAGAAGCTGCGCTATTATTCTGTACTTTACAAGAATAAAAAACAAAAAAGACAAGAAAACCTATCAGCAATTTATTTATTAATTGGCTCATTCTTTTTCGTCATAAATAAAACAGTTAACAAATATTTTAAAACTTCCAGTTCCATTTTTAGAAATGCTCGTATTCCCACTTAATTTAATATGCCTATTTAGATCTTCAAAATAGTTTAATTCACTTTGTGGAACACCATTTACAAAAAGAGATGCCTCGCTAGCTTTTAAATGATGCCTCACTTTATCAGCTTCATACATCATGAAAAAATTAGATTCCTTCTGCGCTCTGATTCCTTTTTCCAAGTATTGAGAATCAACCCAATTCAAGACGCCCTCAGAATCATATTCAGCAAGTATGATTTGAGGTATATTTATTTCTTCTGTACCTGTGTTGATTAAAGAAGCCCTTAATTTATTGCCCATACAGTTGA
This sequence comes from uncultured Saprospiraceae bacterium, assembly GCA_938018185.1. GTDB lineage: Bacteria > Bacteroidota > Bacteroidia > Chitinophagales > Saprospiraceae > JALZVN01. The sequence continues at coordinate 5,252 of CALIIW010000175.1, read as the reverse complement.
TGTCCTTAACTCCAAAATCTTTATATCTTATTTGTTCACTAACCAGGGTACGGAGTGAAACTTGGAAATTTATTGGCGTTTCGCAAAATTCATTTTTATAAGAATCCTGCGTTTCGTTTTTGTACATTTTTAAAAAATTCTCCTTAGAAATGTGCTCAAAGTCAATCTTGAAAGGCGACCTTGCTCCTGGCAGTAAATTATGGATACAAACATCAGAAGCATTATACTTTGACAAAGTCTTATGAGCTTCTCCTATCAATATTCCTTCGACTGTAATATGAGCAGGGACATTGTCAATATTTTGAATTTCTCCAATGATTGAAAATGAGTTTCCCTTTTCTACCAGCGAAGCCTGAATAATTATTGCTTCAGGTCTATCTAAAACATCTTCCCTTCTAGTTATTTTTGAATTAGCTACTCTCCTACCTTGAGAATGAAAAGACAAAGAAGGTAAACTATAAAATTGATCTGCCGCAACACTTTTATCAACCGGTTTAGGAAGGATGCTCCATATGCTGTTTCTTTTTATAAATTCAAGGCTTTCTTTGGATTGATATTTTCCAAGTGAAGTTATACTCTCTACAATAAATTTCAATCTGACTCGATCCTCGCTTAAAAAAGTTTTCTCTAAAATGTAAATACTGTCTAGATTTGCATAAGAATTAGAAACCCCATCTTTTAAAGAAATTTGAAGAAGAAATTCGTCTAAACTCGGACGGCTTTCGGGATCTAAATACTCATAAGCTTCTTCAAAATATTTGTAATCCAAAGCGTTATAATAATTGTCTAAAACATTTTCCACACTAACTTTGTCATTGCTGTTATCTAACATTGCCCAACCAGCAGAAGAAAAAGTAACTACAATAAATAAGAACCATGCAAATTGAGGAAGTACAATTCTTTTAATTTTAGTTGGATATAATTTTAATGTATTTTTATTATTGAATTTGTTATTTTCTGTATTCAGCTTAGAATTAAAGTATTTTCTAATAAATAAAAAACATGCAATTAGAAAACTTGCAAGAGGTAATACTCCCCACATAAACCTTTGATATAATGGAATATTTTTTCTTGGCAAATTTGGAGACAAGGGTTGAATATCTGGCTTTTCCCAGACTCGTACATTATTTTCTAATTGTTGAATTTTGTTCCAGCCTGAAAAATATAAAAGAGGTTCATAAAATTTATCATTAGAAAAAATGAACTTTAAATTAAATTTTTCCGGAACGCTAAGAAACTCTTTAAGTACACCAATACCTTCCTCACCTTGGTATTTTGCATTCTCTAGTCTTTCCACTGCTTTACTTGTCATCTCAGGTATTCTCCTTGCGCTATGGTAATTACCATCCACAGATAAAGCATTCGTATTTGTAGACAACCACGCCATTTGATCCCCAAAGCCTAAGGTCGAAAATCTCCAATTACTATGTAGATCTCTATTTAAAAAATTAACTATTGGTTCATGATCTATTTTTTTAGGCTGAAAATCATGCAAGTAAAAAGCATTTACTATTAATAAATTGAACAGGATTAAGCCAAGAACAAAAGAGACCAATATTCCTTTTCGAAGGTAGTTTTTTAAATATCCTCTTAAAAACTCTCCCTTATATAGTTCATAGAGTAATTCTGAAAAGAATGGCACCGCGATGACAGTAGCCCAAAAGGTAAATCTATCAAGTGTCAAAATTTCAAAGGCATGATCCCCTAATATTAACCTCGGTAAGTCGGTTGTTCCTCCTGTGCCTAGGATTGCCAATATGGTAAAAGAAATTCCTAAAACAATATTTCGTTTTGAAAAAACTCTGTAAAATATATAAGGAATCGTCAACAACATTATTCCCCAAGGAATTATAAAAAAAACAATCCCTAACATAGGCTCAGACAAGTACGAGTTTCTCGAACCATGAGGTATTGACACTTGACTGATTGGATCATATCCTGTCCACAGCCAATAAGGCAAGATGATAATAAATGTTATTATACCAATGGCAATGCCAAAACTAAAAAGGCGAAAAGAATTAGACCAGGTTTTTTTGACAAAATCAATAAAAGTTACTTTTGCCAAACTCCCTTTTTCTGTAGAACATAAATCGATTAATGCAACAGAAATTGTAGGGAAGATGAAAAATACCATCCCAAAAATAACGGTCACATGATGCGCGGCGGCTACGACTGATAAAAGGGCGACACTTAAATATAAATTTTCTCTAGATCTGCTAATTATCCATTTGTAAATTTCAGGACATGCATTTAGAAGAAAGGCTAGACCCGTTAAGTTTGGAATTTGGCCAAATATATGCACCACCTCGGTAACAGAACCTGTGAATATTATTACAATGGAAGCAATGCTGGCAGCCTCCTTACTTACCCACAATCTCGAAAAATAATACATTCCTCGAACCAAAAGTAATACGATAAAAATCGACCAGATATAGAACGCTAATTTTAATCCAAAAATAAATGAAATTAGAGCAACCATTTGATGTACTAATGGAGGATAAGAAATTATTTCAAATCCGGTGTACCATCTGTAGTCCCAGTTGTCAAACCAATTCTCAGCATAATGATCAGCGAAAAATATATGAGTATAGGCATCATAGGTTTGGGTCAACGTGAAACATATAGTAGAAGCGTGCATCACTAATACTAGAATCAAGCCCAAATAATGATACGATATTTTATTTGTAGAATAATCGATAGCCCCTTGAATTATTTTAATTTATTACGCTTTTACAATCAATTTGATACACATACCTAATTGAATTATGTGATTGATGACGATATACTCGTAAGTATCGATTTTATTGGCAAAAAACTTGAATATATAGCACTGTATATCCCTCCATAAATAGTTTTATTAAATAAGTTATATGGAGCGTGCTATTATCATTCCTTGCTATAATGAGTCACAAAGATTAGATCTTGATTCATTTCATAATTTTATTTCTCAAAGAGACTCCTACTCTATTTGTTTTGTCAATGATGGCAGTACAGACGATACACTTGAGATACTTCGGGACTTTCAGAGTAAGCATAAAGGAAAAGTCCATATTTTTAATTCTACTACAAATGTGGGAAAGGCTGAGGCCATCCGGTCTGGTATCAATTTTATGCTGTCACATTCTAGGTCTTCTAACATTGGCTTTATGGATGCGGATCTAGCCACTGGTTTTGATGATTATGAAAACCTGGTCAGAAATCTTGAAAATGACAATTATAGTATGGTCATCGGTTCAAGAATGAGGAACTCAAATGATAATATAAAGAGAACCAAAGCAAGAGCTTACATTAGTTTACTTTTTAATCGAATAATTCAAAGCATCATCGGGCTTGAAGTGAATGACACCCAATGCGGCGCAAAAGTATTCAAGAGAAACTCTGCCCAATCACTATTCAAGACCAAATTTAGCAGCAAATGGCTATTCGATATTGAAATTTTTATGAGATTAAGAAATACCATCGGCAAAGACCAATTGGTGAAAAATGTTTCTGAAATTACTTTAGAGAAATGGGAAGAGATTGAAGGTTCAAAAATCAATCTTAGAGATGTCATTAAAATGCCAATTCAATTACTTAAAATAATATTCCACTATAACTTTCGGCCTCTATTTACAAAATCAAACAAGGGGCAAGATAAACAAGCAGAAAGCATTGTGAATTTATTTTTTATGTCTTGATTGGTTCTTACTTCACAATTGTTAAATCTCCTTTGATAATTGTTGAGAAGCCGTCTCTGTAAGTGACTTCTACTTTGTAAACATAGATTCCAGAATGTGAATATTTGTTCCTAAATCTTCCATCCCAACCTTCCAATTCGTCATTCGGCAAGAAGTTTTGATTTTGGAACATGAGCGTGCCCCATCTATCATATATTTCAAAAGAATTTATCATACTTATATCACCATCTGTAAATAAATAAAATCTATCGTTAATACCATCTCCATTTGGACTAAATGCTGAGGGCAAATAGTATGATCTACAATCTTCCAAGTCAATGTCGATTTCATCATAATCTTCTCCACATTCATTTTTGATTGCTAAACCATAAATTCCTGGTTCTTGAATTATTATTGAAGTAGAACTTTCACCAGTACTCCAATCGAGTGTACCATTCCAAAAAGTATTGGTCAAAACATACTGATCGGATTGCAAGCACAAAGTGGTATCTTCTCCTAAATCTACATAGGGAGCATGGGTAATTTTAAGATTAATCCAATCTTCCGTCTGGCAAATATCATCTACCAAAACAGTTACTGCATAAAAGCCAGATTGCATGGGAGACAAACTGCTTTCTGTACTGCCATCTGACCACAAATAGGAAGTAGCTCTTTCAAGGTCTACCACTAATTTATTAAAGTCTGAGGAACAAAAAGTTGTATCTGGACCTAGGTCTAGGTCGGTTAAACTTCCATCAACTATTATCTCAACTTCATCATAAAATTTTTCATCGCATTGGCCTGTTACTTCTACAGTATAGATGGTAGTTTCATTTGGCGAAGCAATGGGATTAGGGATATCAACTGCTGAAAGACCTTCGGGTGGACTCCAAAGATAACTAAAGCCACCTTCTGCCTTCAGTTGAGTTTTCCCTCCCGGACATAATACTACATCTTCTAAAGTATTTTCGAAGGTGGCAAATTCTATACAAACCCGATGGAAATTTCTTGCCCCACCTGTTGCGGCTGTAAACCCCCAAAAGACTTCACCATCTCCATTGAAAATTTCATTCACAACATCACCAGTGTAGCTAAGTACTTCTTCGCAAGCAAAAAATACTTTCAGTTCTTTTAAATCGGAATTCCATCTAACTTGAAACCTAAACAGTTCATTATTTTCAATATTAGCCCTGTCCGCTACTGCAGCTATGGGGCCAGCTAAATTATTTGAGGAATTATGATTGAGGTTTCCATTTTTCATAATCGCGATATGATCATAAGCAGGATCTCCTTTCTCGTTATTTTGCCAAGTATCAATTTCTACAAATAAAGATGGTGCAATACCGCCTATTCCAATTTCGCCACCAGCTTGCCCAACATTGTTGCTCAGCGCTTGTAAGGCAAATACAATTCCGTCAGCTCCATCATCCCGTTCACCAAAATTTAGTTCCGCTTGTACATTAAAAGATTCCCTTAAATCCACCTTGTTCAAATACCAGAAAGATCCAAATTGATTGTAAGCATTTGCCGTCAATTGAATGCAGCTGTCTTGCACAAAACTCGCTTGGCCAACCAATTGATATTGAGCAGATGCGG
>CALIIW010000174.1 GCA_938018185.1 uncultured Saprospiraceae bacterium | reverse complement strand
GAAATAGATACATATGCTAAAATACTTCAATGCTTGTTTCTTTGTTATGCTCTTAATCTCTTGTGCTTCTGAGCAAAGGAGTACCATGCAGCCGACGGCTTCAGCTATAGCTAAGACAAATGAGATCATTGTTGTATGTGATCAAAAGCATTGGGATGGCGAATTGGGAGATTCTATTCGCTACTATTTTGAATCCCCGTTTTTGATATTGCCACAGCCAGAATCTAATTTTGATTTAAGACATTTCACTGCAGAGGAATTGAGGAATCAGCCTTTAAGGAAAAAATTGCGAACCTATCTGTTGGTTGGGGACCTTCAAGATCAAGAATCTAGAACAACAAAATTGATGATGCAAGACATCAGTCAAGAACGTTTGCAAAAGGCAAAGGATGTATCTAGTTTCAACACCATGATAGGAAAGAACAAGTGGGCGCAAGGACAGATACTTATTTACTTTTTTGCTTTTGGTGAAGAACAATTAATCAAAAATGTTCCGCTAAAATATCCTGCAATTGCTCAACGGGTCAGAGATTTTGATGAAAATCAAATTAATGAGACTGTATATGTTTTTGGAGAAAACAGAGACCTTAGTTTGAAAGCTGCGGAGAACATGGATTTGAAAATAAAAATCCCTTCTGAATACAAATTGGCCGTTGAAGATCTTGGAAGAGTTGCGGATAAGGATACGACTAGTTTTATTTGGTTGCGTAAAGAAACAGAAGATGTCAGTAGTAATATTATGCTGTATTCCTATCCTTACACTTCAAAGGATCAATTTTCAAAAGAAGGAATGAAGCAGATTAGAAATCAATTAGGCAAAAGATATATCAGTACAAGCATAGAAGGTTCTTTCATGCAGATCAATGATGTTGATTTGCCAATGTACGCAGGAGAAGTAGATCTAAACGGGCATTATGCCTGGGAGAGCAGAGGGATTTGGGAGATGGAAAATGATTTTATGGGTGGAGCCTTTGTCAGCTATTTGATTCTCAATGAGGCAAAGGGACAATTAATCTATGCTGATGGTTTTGTATACGCTCCAGGAAAAAGTAAAAGAGATTACATCATGCAGGTTGAACATGTGTTTAAGAGCATTGAGATGTAGTAAATTGGCCTTTAGCTGTTTGCCATTTGCCTGCAATTTTCTAATTGTATTTATTTAAGCTTTCCTTTTTGGTAGCTGGTTGCTTTCTCAGGAGCTTTTTTCTTCTTTGGTTTTGCTTCAGCCTTGGTTTCAGCTTTTGCTACTTTTGAATCTTTCTTTTCTTCCTTAGATGAATCTTCTTCTTTCTTTTCGCTTGGTTTTTCACCAGGAATCAATAAGTCTTTTTCTTGTAAGTAGACAAACCATTTAATTGCTTTTTTTATGTCGGAGTTGTGAACCCTATCCTTGTCAAAATTTGGAAGGATTTTTTCGAAATAAGCCTTGGTTGCCTTGGCATCATTTAAGTCAGTTGGAATAGGATTTGATTTCAATTGTTCTTGCATAGCATCAAACACTTTGCTCAATTCAGTTGATTCACCATCTTCCGTATAAATGGAAATAGACTCTAGAGGGGTAAATTGGTGTTTTCTAGAAGAGATAAATCTATTTTTTCCAGAGTTGAGATCCTCAATGATCAAGCCATTTGCTCTGGTTGTTAAGACTTTGTGAATCCCTGCTACGCCACTTACTGCTACTAATGTATCTAAATTCATTATCAAATTTTTCGCAAGATAAGTTTTTTGCTGATTTCTTATAGGTTTTTCCTTATTGGAAGTGAAGTCTGAGAAATTTGGAAGATTTTGATTGTTGGGGTGGAATAAGTGGTCCTTTCAGGACTGTGTGTTGCACACCTATGGTGCGGGGTATGTATTAAACTTGTTGCCTAGTCTATGAATAAAAATTCCTAACTTCAACTTAATATCACTTCAAAGAGAAGAAATTAGGTGGATAGATTGATACATTTTTTAGAAATAAACCTTCAAACTTGTACTTTAAAATCTTTGACAGGATTTGACTGTTTCGGTTGCGGTATTCAAAGAGCTGCCTTGGCTCTTTTGAAAGGAGACCTTCTGCAAAGTTTAGCATACTATCCAGCATTGATACCCTTGTTATTTACCTTTGTACTGATACTAATAAATAGCTTTGTCGTAAATCCTCGGCTACTTAAAATGTTAACTTTTAACACGGTATTTACTTTAATTTTGATATTTTTCCATTTTATAACAAAACTGATTTTAAATTATGGCTGAAAATGAATTTGTAGGAGGCATGCAATCCAAGGTGCCAAACGCATTAATCGTTTTACTACTTGGAATATTTTCTATAGTTGGTTGCCTCTTCGGTGGTTGGCCTGGATTGATCATTGCTGCGATAGGACTTTTCTTAGCTTCAAAAGGAAAATCAGCCTTTAATGCAGCACCAGATTCTTTTCTAGCTTCCTCTTACAGCAATTTAAAGCTTGGTAGGACACTTTGTTGGGTAGGATTGATCTTATCTGCGATAGTATTATTAATGATGATGGGCTTTTATTCTTTCATGGGGGAAGAAGGCATGGCGGCAATAAAAGAATGTCAAGAAAATTCTTCGGATATGGCAGAGCAGCAAGAATGTATTATGGAGATTTTGATGAGCCTTTCAGAAGAATAGTTGCCTCTGAATAAGAAGGACAAGGGGCATGCCCTTGTCCTTCTTATTGGATGAACTTGGGTGATAATAATATCACCCTCCATCGCATTCTTTTTATCTCTAATATTTTCAGCCTTACTTCTGATCACCTTTTCATTAGCGCCACTTTAACATCAGATCGTTTCTTTCAATTTCTTCTTCAAGGCAAATAACTCATCCCTAAACTGAGCAGCAGTAATAAAGTCCAATTCCTTGGCAGCGATTTTCATTTTTCTTTCCGTTTCTAATATTGCTTTTTCGACTTGTTCTCTATTCATGTAACTAATGACAGGGTCTGCGGCGATAGAAGCTTTATCGGGTTCAATATAAGCTCTTCCTTGTCCACGAATGTCGAGGATGGTTTTTTTGTTCCAAATGTCTTCCTTGGATTTTACTATATTTTTAGGCGTGATGTTGTGTTTTATATTGTAAGCAGTTTGTATGGATCTACGACGATTGGTTTCATCGATGGTGGCTTGCATGGAGCCTGTTATTTTATCGGCGTACATGATTACTTTTCCATTTATATTTCTTGCAGCTCTACCAGAAGTTTGAGTCAAGGACCTGTTGTTTCTAAGGAAACCTTCCTTGTCCGCATCAATGATTGCAACCAATGATACTTCAGGAAGATCCAACCCTTCTCTGAGTAAGTTGACACCTACCAGGACATCAAATTCTCCAAGTCTAAGATCACGAAGAATCTCAACCCTCTCCATAGTATCAACCTCTGAGTGGATATACCTAACTTTGATGTTTACTTTTGCAAAATACCGTGCAAGTTCCTCAGCCATTCTCTTGGTTAATGTAGTAACCAAAATTCTTTCATCTGCTTTAATGCGCTCATGAATTTCTTCTAAGAGGTCATCAATTTGATTTAGCGATGGACGGACTTCGATTGGTGGGTCGATAATTCCTGTAGGCCGGATGAGTTGTTCTACAATCTCACCTCCCGTTTGTTCTAATTCATAATCTCCAGGTGTTGCACTTACAAAAATAGTCTGATTTTGAAGTGCTTCAAACTCGCCAAAGTTAAGCGGCCTATTGTCCATGGCTGATGGGAGTCTAAATCCGAAGTTGACTAAGTTAAGTTTTCTTGCCCTGTCGCCTCCCCACATGCCTCTCACTTGTGGTATGGTCGCATGACTTTCGTCAATGATCATTAAGTAGTCTTCTGGGAAGTAATCTAATAAGCAGAAGGGCCTAGTGCCTGGTCGTCTGCCATCAAAGAATCTAGAGTAATTTTCTACACCATTGCAATAACCCAATTCTCGCATCATCTCAAGGTCAAAAGTAACCCGCTCATAGACCCGTCTGGCCTCCAAAAATTTCCCTTCTTTTTCGAAATAGATTTGCTGCTCCTTCATCTCATCCTGTATCTGATTGATGATTTGATGGATCCTATCCCTAGGTGCGATGTATAAATTGGCAGGAAAAATCGCCGCATTCTCCATGCCTTCAATTCGTTTCCCTGAAGATAATTCTATTCTGTCAATCTCTTCAATTTCGTCTCCAAAGAAGGTGACTCTGTAGCCGTAGTCCACATATGGCAAGCTGATGTCCACCGTGTCTCCAACGACTCTAAAGGTAGCTCGACTCAATTCAGCAGTTGTTCTAGAATATAAGCTCTGCACCAACTCATGCAAAAAGGTATTTCTTGAAATGGTCATGCCTTTCGATATCCTAATGATACCTTCTTTGTAGTCATCTGGATTACCCATTCCATAAATGCAGGAGACTGAAGCCACAATAATGATATCCCTTCTTCCAGAAAGCAGAGAAGAGGTAGCGCGGAGTCTCAACTTATCCACTTCCTCATTGATGGAAAGGTCTTTTTCAATAAAAGTATCACTGACAGACATATAAGCTTCCGGCTGATAATAATCATAGTAAGACACAAAATATTCTACAGCATTGTCTGGGAAGAATTCAGTAAACTCTGCAAAAAGCTGTGCACAGAGGGTCTTATTATGTGTTAAAACCAGCGTTGGTGTATTGAGCTGGGTAATAACATTTGCTATGGTGAAAGTCTTTCCACTACCTGTAACCCCTAAAAGCACCTGAGATCTATCTCCCGCTTTGACACCATCAACGATTTTTTTGATGGCTTGAGGCTGATCTCCTGTCGGAGTAAAAGGCGAATCTAATTTGAAACTCATAAGTTGCTTGATAATTGCTTTACATTCCTAATAACTTTCAAAGGTAATGAAGTGCTTTATAAATTAACAAGATATTATTGAATCAATTGAATTGAAAAAAATGCTAACTTGTGTATAGTGGATAAAGGATCTGACATATCGAAGCCGCTCTCCCTTGAAGAGCAATTAGAGCGCAAATTAAACCTAAAGCAATTACAGGTTAATCGTCTTTTGAATAT
>CALIIW010000173.1 GCA_938018185.1 uncultured Saprospiraceae bacterium | reverse complement strand
GGTATCGTCCCCAAGGCCATTGCAAGATCGCCAAGTTTCCAAATCACATTGAGCGAAAGGATGGCTCCGATAAAATGCATTATAACATAAACTATTCTATAAGTGAAGATGGAGGATTCTCCAAATAAATAAATCGCGCATCGGTCCCCATAATAACTCCAAGATATTGCGGTAGAAATAGCAAATAGTATGACGCAAAGTAAAACGACAACTACACCAAATTTTCCCAAGGCTGTTTCGTAGGCAAGCATGGTAAGTGGGGCAGAATTTTCAACTGCCATTCCGTAAAGTGTAGTATAAGTATTTGAGTTTTCATCAATCCCAATTTTTAAAGCAGGGTCAAGTTTGCCCGTAAATGGTATCAACATTTTTTTGTCAATAAATAATTTTTCTACCGAAACCTCATGCCAGGCCATTTGCACCTTTGAGGTTTGGATGCCATTTTCTATTAAGATTAGTTCTGGTACTTCTGTTGGTACAAAATTGTTGTCAACTTTATGAACATAAGTTATATCTGTTGCATTGAGATTAATATCTGTGCCAGTAGTTTGCTTCCAAACACCTGTTGTCAAAATAACTAAGGCGGTAATACTGCAAATTACGATGGTGTCAATAAATGGTTCTAAGAGTGCAACGACTCCTTCGGAGACTGGTTCTTCTGTTTTGGCCGCGGAGTGTGCGATCGGAGCCGAACCCTGCCCCGCTTCATTAGAAAATAATCCTCTACGTACACCCCACATAAGTGTCTGCATAAACACGCCAGTTCCCGTTCCGGCTATTCCAGCTGTTGGGTTAAAGGCTTCTGTGAAAATCAAATTGATGGATGGGATGATGGCTTCATGATTGAGAAAAATTGCAATCAAGCCAGCACCAACATAAAGTGCTGCCATAGAAGGAGCAAGAATGCTGGTTACTTTTCCAATACGACCAATGCCTCCGATGATTACTAAGCCTACAATGGCAGCACTGATTAGTCCAGTTGCAAATGCAGGGATATCGAAAACCGTCTTTACAAGATCGGCCAAGGTATTTGCTTGAATGGCATTGCCAGAGATCATTGCCATCATTATCAAAGCGCCTGCAAAAAATATGGCAACAGGTTTCCATTTCTTTCCAAGTCCTTTTTCTATGTAGTACATCGGTCCACCTGAGATGGAACTGTTTCCTTTGCCGTCTTTTACCGAAACTCTGAAATGTTGCGCTAGGGTAACTTCCGAAAATTTAGTAGCCATACCCAATAGTGCCGTTACCCACATCCAAAAAATTGCTCCAGGCCCTCCCCAATGGATTGCTATGGCAACTCCTGCTATATTTCCAATTCCAACAGTTGCTGAGAGCGCTGTGGTTAAAGCTTGAAAATGGGTCACATCTCCAATTGCATCTGGGTCATCATATTTTCCAGAGACGACTGCAATGCCATGGAAGAATTTCCTAAATTGTATAAAGCCTAATCTTAATGTTAAGAACAAACCCGTTCCTAAAAGTGCGACCATTAAGACTTTTTCTAAATGATGGTTTAAAAAATCTAGTATTAATTCCATTGTATTTCATTTTTTATGTGAAATTCAATTTTGGGTAATTTGTGGGATAAAGTGGGAATAGTCGGAGAAGAGTTAAAAATGTCAGTAGATTTGTTACTGACAACAGGGGGAAAGGCTAAACTTTGAGGTCCAAGTAAAAATTTACAGAAATTCAAGTTTCGCTCAATCAGAGAAGCGTAGATTGTAAACTTATACTGAGCTTTAAAATATAATGGATTTAAACTTTCATTAAGCTTAAAAATATTTAACTTTAAATAACAATCCTTGTAAAATGAGCAACTTAGAGATAAAAGGAAATATAAACGAATTGATTGCAAAATTGAATAATAAGGAATCATTAGAAGAACTTGCAAAAATTGTTGAAACCTTTGTAGGGAATCATTCTGTAGATGATGACTTTGATAATGAGCTTTCTGATTTAGAAAGACAAAATTTAGAGAAGGCAATTATAGAGAGTAAGAATGATGATAATCTTATTGATCATGAGACGGTGATGAAGAGATTTAAAAGATGATTAATGAAATTTTTTGGAATAAAAGGGCAATTAAATCACTTCAATAAATATTCCAGTATCTAGATTCATCCAATCCGAAAAAAGCAGACGAATTTATTGAAATGGTAGATTCGCTAATCATTATGCTTACAAATTTTCCAGATATCGGAAGAAGATCCTTGAAATTTAAAACAGTTAGACAATCACGGATAGATAAGTATCGAAAAATGTATTATAGAAAAGAAGGAAATAAATTAATAATTATTTATTTTCATGATGATAGATTAAAGTCTAAGCTAAATCCATTCTAATTTCTTTAAGAGCCCAAAAGAAAGTTATAATTAGCCCTTCCAATAACACACGCCTATTTTTCATCATATATAATATTCTGAATTTCTAGCAGTAGACAGATTACAAGTTTTTCTAATGTGGAAAATTAAATCGTCAACTTTACATTAAGCCCAAAACCCCTTAACTTTAAATGACAATTTCGAAAAATGAACAACTTAGAATTGAAAGGCAACATACTTGAACTCGTTGCAAAATTGAGAAGTAGAGAATCTTTAGTGGAGCTTACAAAAATTATTGAAACCTTTGTGGGAAACCATGCTCCAGATAGCAACTTTGAAAATGAACTCTCCGATTTTGAAAAACAAAGTTTAGAAATGGCAATTAAGGCAAGTAAGGATAATAATGGCAAACCAAAGTAAGGCAAAATTATCTGCCCTTCTATGCTTTCTATCTTATCTGCAATTATATGCTTAAATTTTCTACTGGTACTTTCAACCTAATCTTCCGTTCCCTAGCTTCAGACATTTCAAATAGAGAATTCTTCAATGGTAAGTAGTGCTGTTCTTTAGACCATTTTTCCTTGCCAAACAAACCATCCAAAAGGGCATTTAAAAGCCGCTTGATTTCATTGTGGTCTTTGATGTCATATTCTTTTGAAGCGCGTTGCTCATTTTTAGGCTTGATCTCTAGCCAAGTTTCTTGGGTGGCAGTTTTTGCCTTGGCAAATTTATAAAGCAAATTATAGTTGCCTACACTAAGAGACACTTCTCTTTCTTTGGTACCGGGTAACCCTTTTACAAATACAAGATGTTCAAATTTTCCTTCCGCATTTTTCTGTTTTAAAAAAGAGAAAAATAAATTATGCGCTTCAGGAATTAAATTTAGCGAAAGCTCTTTAACCCAGCTCATCGCTAAGGCGAAAAATAGCATGATCAAAGAAGTCTTAAATATTGCAGAAACGAGTATTAAGTCAAAAAGTGTAGCTGAAAGTTTAAACACTTGTGCGACAAAGGTAAATAGAATGACCGCTAGTGTGATCCAAGCAAGGTAATTCAATCTTCTCTTTATGAAAGATTCCCAAAGGACCGCTCCTAAAAAGATTAACGTCAATATGGAATAATAGACATCCAATTCAGATATTAATGCCAGACTGTTTCCAGAGACCATTTTTGAAATGGTTGGAACCAGGGAAAATAAAAAGGGGATGCCTATGATATAGTACCAGGTTTTTGATTTTACAAGGTGTTGTAACTTGCCAGGTATGTATTTGAACCATGGGAGTGCTAGCAAAATAAATAAGCTGTTGAATAAAGAAAGAATACTTTTCCAGCCTTCAATTTGATAATAATTATTTGACGCTTGATTGTTACTTTGATTGTATTGAGCTTTAAGATCTTCAATTTTGTTTTGATCGATTGCTACTTCGTTTGTTAAAAGATCATTTATACTTTGATGTATTCCAGTCCTGTCTTGATCTATTTGTGTGGCATGATATACTTCCAATCCGCCAGAAAAACTCCAACAAAGTACTGAGAGGGCAAGCCAAATCTGCCCGGTATCTTTTTGCATTCTTCCGATATGCCACCATATAGCAAGCAGGGCCAAACAAGCCAAAAAGCTGACTACCATTTGCCAATAGCCAAAAAAGTACAAAAGGCTAGGTTCTGCTAGAAAATCGATGTAGTTTGAGTTCAATTGTAGGTTTAAGTTTAAATCCTGAATGAAATATTCTAGGTGAATTTAAGAATTTTTATATTAAACTTTCGCATCCTACATCTTCACAACTTTAATGTAATGTGTATTCTTTTGATCATCAAATAAACGAAGCAGATAAATGCCACTGTTAAAGGCAGAAAGATCAATTTGGAAGTTTTGCATCTTTTCTTTTTCATTCGCTTTAGCTAAATATAATTTTCCATCTAGGTCATAAAGCTCCCATTTATAAAAATTGATTTCTCCTTCTAAATTGATAATGCTTTTCGTCGGATTTGGGAATAAATTTATTGATGGATTATTACTTAGATCAAAAACCGTATTGACAAAATCGACGGTAAAAACTTGAACCAACTCACAGCCATCCGAATCAGTTATGGTCAAACGATAATCACCAGGTTCTAGATTAAAAATATCTTCTGTGCTTGCCCCATTAGACCAAGCAAAAGTAAATCCAGAACCAGTACCTTGTACCTCTATTTCTATACTTCCATTTAAGGAATCATCAGATGGATTGATAATCGTGTTTGTAATTTCTATCGAAGGGTCGAGCGGTCCAAAAATGCCAGACGCTCCAGTGATGGTACAGCCAATTGCATCTGTAACAGTGTAGCCATAATCTAAACTTAAATCTATCGTTTGATTGTTACCAGTACCTCCATTGTCCCAGTCAATACTAAATGGCGGATTTGATCCAACAACTGCCATATTAAGCATGGCTGTATCTTCTTCACAAAGTATGTTTTGCAAAGTTAAATTCGCCGCTATAGAATCCTTAAAGACTGTTACTTCTGTCTCTGCGGTACAAGCAGTTGCATCATCCGTGATACTCAAACTATATATTCCAGCTTCAGACACCGTAAGGATAGATGAATTGCCGATTGAAGTTCCATTGCTTCCAAGCCAGTCATAAGATAAATTTCCATTGCTTTGAGAGTTAGAAGCATCTAGGTCTACGCTTGTGTTTAAACAATTTAGATGTAATGGTTCTTCAATGATTGCTTCTGGCACACCACTTAAATAAATAATGACCATGTTGTCTGAAGCAGAACAGTTGGTATTCATATTTGTGACTGTGAGTGTATATGTACCTGCTGCCTCTGCCATGGCGCTAATATTGTTTTCGGTTCCTGCTGTAATTATTCCATCAGTTGTACTCCAGCTGTATTGATTTTGAATGCCAGTTTCAGAACCAGTTCCATCCAAAAGGAAACTATTATTTTTGGGTAGGATACAAGTTTCGATGTGACTAATGTCATCCCCTGCATCAACTTGTGGGACTGAAGTAGTGCAATTAACAATTACTTCATCGGTATCTGTACAGCCCGTTGACAAATCAGTTACCACCAAAGTGTATGTACCACAGATGTCGGTTATAAGTTGAGTGAGACTGCCTAGCAAATTTCCATTTTCATCTTGCCATTGATAAATGATATTTGGACCACTGCTGTTGCCTGCTCCACCGAGGGTGACAAATGGTGTGTTGCAATCAAGTATTTGATCTATCCCTGCGTCTGAGACTATCGTTAAATTACTGCAAACGACTTCAAAAGTATCTGAGACAGCCAAACAACCATTTGACGGGTTATTCACATAGAGAAAATACATGCCACAATCACTAACAGTAATACTTGAACCAGTTTCCACTATCATACCAGTTAGGTCTCTCCAGTCATAGTCGTAATCTGGATTAGGATTGTTTTCAGTAAATGTAAAACTTGAAGTAGTACAATCTAAATTAAAGAGCCCTCCAGAAATTTCAATGGAAGGCAGCATTGAATTGTCTTCTACAAAAATAGAACTTGTTGTCGCACAACCATTGCTATTGTCCAGAACTTCTAAAGTGTAAGTACCTCCAGAGTTTATCAAAGGATTTAAGGAATTCATTCCACTAATTAAATTGCCATCTAAACTTGACCAAGAATAAGAAATGTTTGACGCCGTACTAGAGCCGGAACCGTCTAAGGTGGTCATTGGGTTTAAGCAGTCAATGGTGTCAGCTGCTGCTATAGATGCAGTAGGGAATGTTAAGTCTTCCGATATGGTGAAGGCTACCGTTGCAGTACAGCCTGAATCATCTGTAACATCTAGGGTGTAAGATCCTCCTGTATTGATTTGTATTTCAGGTGCAGTTCCAATTCCTGGTAAGGTGTAATTATAAGGTTCTGTCCCGCCAGTTACCCCAAATTCTATATTTGCAATTGGATTGTTGCAGTCGATATTATTTTGATTGATTACAAATATTTCTAAGGGACTTGGTTCTGCAACTGTGCCATTAGCAACAGCACTACAATTGGTTGCATCCGTTACGGTCACCGTATAACTGCCAGGAGCTACTGATTGATATTGGGTAGTGGCTCCGTTTGACCAATTGTAAGTATAAGGCATATTGCCCGTCATAACCAATGCCGTAACTGATCCATTGTTTGTTCCAAAGCAAAGCAAGTCTTGCGCATCAACTGATACCTCAATACTGCAGCCAAAGGCACTTACAGTGACTACATCTGTGGTAGTACATCCTGAATTGTCAGTTACCGTTACGGTATAATTTCCAGGCGATAGCATGGAGTTAAAAGCTGTTGTTGTGCCATTACTCCATTGATAAGTATAGGGTGGTGTCCCACCATTTACATTTGCCATTGCGTTTCCATTGTTTCCATTGGCTGAAGTTTCTCCATTGACATTTATACTTAAATTTAAAGCGCTAGGTTCTTGCAAGAAAAACGATTCAGTCTTAGTGCAAGTGTTTGCGTCAGTTATGGTTACGGTATAAGATCCAGCTGCCAAAGCAGATTGATTCATGGTATTTGCACCATTTGACCAGCTATAAGTATATGGCGGCGTTCCTTGAGTGATAAGCAAGTTGATGTTTCCATCTACCAAACCATTGCAACTTATTGAGTTGAAACTTGGGTTGGTTAAAATAGCAACAGGAGGAGAGACTGTGGTTGTTGCCGAAGCAGAACAACCATTTGAATTGTCAGCCACAGTCAAAGTGTAATCGCCGGCTAAATTCACTTCCGGGTTTAAACTTGTTTGACCACTTAAAATATTTCCATTTGGCGTAGACCAAAAATAACTAAAATTTGTCCCCGTTACAGTTCCCGTTCCGTCAAGGAAAACCGATGGATTTGCACAGGTTAAATTAGCAGGTGTATT
>CALIIW010000172.1 GCA_938018185.1 uncultured Saprospiraceae bacterium | reverse complement strand
AAAAACTGCATCTGATCACGATTGACTTTAGATACAACTGGCATAAAATATATAGTTTGATTACGCCTATTAAGATACGGATTTTATGCCATATTAAGAAAAGTGGGGGTAGGTATTTTCACAGTCTGACGGATAATTGTATGCAGCGTATCCGACGAAGGAGGATATGCTGTCATCACATATTGTTACCTGCTGGCTTCATTTACATTTTTCATCTATTCGTTCTTGAGCATAATTGGCTCCTAATTCCTTCGCTTTTTTCCAATTTTCGCAAGCTTCTCTTTCTTTCCCTTGGTTGAATTTTGTATTACCAATGTTAAAATATGTCATAGGATCATTTGGCTTTAATTGTAAAGCTTTTAAATAATCATTTAATGCACCTTCATAATCGCCATTTTCGTCTTTTACTGTTCCGCGATTTATGATTGCATCTATGAAGTCTGGTGCAATTTCTATCGCTTTATCATAATCTGCTATTGATGATTTCCAAGTGTAAAGTTCATTTTTTACTATGGCTCTTGAATAATAAGAATTTGGGTCTTTGGGATTTATTTTAATACAAATTGTCCAATTAAGTATCGCTCCACTTAAATCTCCAGTATTATAGCATTCAAGTCCTTTATTGAAATAAAAATCTTCTTTCGCTTTATCGAAATCTGGGAATTTTTGATTTTTCGGGTCAAATGGTGCTCCATATCCATCAAGTTTTGCATCAAATTCATATCCTCTTTTATTCATATCCAAACCCCAGTAGAGTAAATTGTCTTCAGTTATTGGTATCTCGTTAGTTTCTCCATTTAATTCCCAAAATCCTCTTTTGATTTTCTTTATTGATTTTACTTCATATGGATAATGCTCATTTAGAAATCCTTGAAGCTTTTCAAGTTTCTCTTTTGAGTTAGAAACAAAATGAAAGTCAAATTTTGCCAACGAATAATCACTAACACCACTCTTCTTCATATTATTGAATACATCTTGAGCTGAAACCATCTCTTTTCCAAAATTTTGAGTGAACTGTTCCCAAGTAATGAACTTCTCCTCATTCTTATTTTGGCCCCAACCTGTTATAAATTTTAACATTAAGATTATTATTAAGAAGGTTCTTATTTATTTTTTTATTCTGCTTGCAGGTAACGGATCGGCTATACCCGTCGTAGGCGTTAGCCTATGATCGTGGTCATAGCTTGTTATCGCCTGGCATTATTGAAATACTGTTGACGAATCAATAAATTCAATACTTTTTCTATAGTATTCAAATTTTCCACTGAATTTATGTTTCTCTTCAAGTACAGATTCTAAGCTTCTATCACCGATATATAGACAATATATTATATCCCTTTGATGATACTTAATTGCATCAATTATATGAATGTCAATTTCGTGAAGTGCATTGCCAAATATTACGATTGGATTATCACTTTTTGCGAGATTATCAAGGCAGAACCTTAAATAGCGACTCCTATTTATTGAGCTTAATTTGTCTTTAGCATCTCCCTCTGAAACAAATATTGGGAAATGATTTCTCCTAATTTCTCGTGATATTGATTCGATGAGTTCATCTCCTACAGCACTTTTCAAAAGCTTGACTTCGCCGCCACCATCGTTATATATAAATAGTGCTCCGTGCAAATAGTAAATATCCTTATATACATAGTTTTGATAATCCATAAATTGCTTAAACCCTTCAGGTGCTTGGTTACCCCAATAGAAATCTTGGTATGCAACATAACCATCTTTGGTTCTACTTAAGTCATTTGTTAACATCAGTATATGATATAGATACAAGTCATAGTTGGTTGTGTAGATGTTCCCAAATTTTTCAAATTGTTCAGCAATTTCTCTAAGCCTCTCAAAATCTATATCGTCATTTCGTGGGTGAATTTGTTCAATTGAGGTTATTAATCCATTTCGTAATTGCTCTATTGCAGTTTGAATAAGTGCAGTTGGTTGACCAAGTATTTGGTTTATTCGAATCGCATTGTTTAAATACCTTAGTATGAGTTCAAAGTTGGTAGTCCCAAAACTTTGAAATAGTGGCCTATATCCTGCATCGCAATTTTGTAAGAAAATTTCAAAGAGAGATCCATAAGAGAAATTTCCTGAGAATTGCAAGGTAAATCCATTTCCCAAAAGTAAATCTGGTTTGTCCAATTTACCTTTGAATTCGTCCCATGTGTATATCTGATTGTCGTATAACGTTCTTCGATCTATCATTTTTTACTTTTTGCTTGGCGATAACGGATCTGTGGTATGCAGCGTATCCCGAAGGGTATGCTGTCATCACCACTTGTTATGCTCTCGCTATTCATTTATTGATTCCTGTATTTCTTTAAAGGTCTTTCCATTCTTGGTTACCCATTCGGTATACCCATTTGAGTTTCGTCCTAAAACCATATTTGAGGCAGCACTTGGGCTATTGAACACTGCATCTTCTGCAAAGACTAATTCACCTTTCTCTTCAATCAGAATTTTAGTCTCAAGAAGTTTTCTTCTCACATTTCTATAAGTCTCAGTACATGAAGGAGAAAGTTCTTTTTTTGCTTCACTGCCTTTAAGCACTATGTATCCTTGATCTGTTTCTTGCATTGTTGCTTTAAAAGTTTTGGTTTTGATTTGATACAATTGATGAGTTCTTGGTTCGTCCTCCTCATTCCCTCTAATCATTGGTTTTGCAGTTGAAGATATTAGAAAATTAAATCCCATAACTGGAAGAATTAATTTCATTTGTTCAAGAAAATATTCCATATCTGAAATGTCAGCTTCGTGTAAAGTTGGAAGACTTGGGGAATTACCATTATCAATTTGTGCTGTTTTTGCTTCAATAGCAATTTGAACTAACCTTGATTCTAAATATCTAATTTGTGTTTTGGTTAAAAGTTCGTCTTTGCTTATGAAGAAAATAAGCTCCTTAAAATCTTTATTTGGATCACTTAAATGTTGTTTGAGTCGAGTCTTTATATTTTCTGCCTCACCAATATAGATTCGTTCAGAAAATGCTTCATCAGTTGGATCTCCTTTCAAGCAATAGATACCAGGATTGTCAAATTCTTTTCTGTTGATTATTTTGTTTACGGTTGCTCTTGGGCTATAAACAGCTTTACCAACCCAATTTCCTATTTCACTAAATCTTGGACCGTATTCAGTACCATCAATCATATAAACTGTCAATTTCTTACCCATTCGGTTTTTTCTTTTTTTAGTGGAGCATAACGGAT
>CALIIW010000171.1 GCA_938018185.1 uncultured Saprospiraceae bacterium | reverse complement strand
ATCATTGCCGATCCGATGTAAAAACCTGAATTTAATTCTTCATTTTCCTTAAGTAAAAAAACAGCTAGAATTATTCCATAGACCGGCTCTAAATTGATTGTCAAATTTGAAGCAAAGGCAGAAATATGTTTTAAGGCATTTAAAGAAAGAACATAAGCCAAAGTTGTGCAAAGCAAAGCCAAGATTAACAAGTAGAACCAATCGCTTGTGTTAGGCCAAAATTGACTCGCATTTTCAGTCTGAAAATAAAAGGGTAGGATGCAACTGATAAACAAACACGCCGAACCTAATTCTAAAAAGGTAATTGTCATGGAATCGGAATCGTTGATCAACTTTTTATTCAATACAGCAAACAAAGCTGCTAGGAAAGCGGAGATCATTCCTACCCAGATTCCAAGTTGCATGCTCAATTCAATGTTATTGACTACTAGCAGCATGCCGGGTATTATCATAAGACCCAAAGCCATTTCATAAGCCTTGAATGGTTTTTTTAAAATTAAGGGCTCAAGAAAAGAAGTGAAAAAAGAAGCAGTTGCCATGGCGACTAAACAAATAGAAGCATTGCTGTATTTGACCGCACCAAAGAAGGTGATCCAATGGACAGCAACCAAGATGCCGATGCCCATATATTTCAAGATCAAAGACCTAGGCAGGTCCTTCAAGGTCTTTCCAAATTTTATTAAAAAAAAGAGACTAATCGTAGTGATCAAGACGCGCCACCAAACCAGTACCAAGGCAGATAAAGAAATAAGATCTCCTAGAATGGCTGTAAAGCCAAAGAGTAAAACTGCAATGTGTAATTGTATATAAGCCTTGCCTACTTTATCCATTTATTTGCTTTTAACATCAATTGCATCTCGCAATCCATTTCCTACTAGATTGAATGCTAATACAAGGAGTAAGATAGCCAAAGCAGGCACCAAAGCAATAACTGGTTTTCCACTAATAGCAAAACCATAATTTTCATTTAACATGGTTCCCCAACTGGGGATAGGTGGCTGTATCCCAAAACCCAAATACGAAAGTCCCGCTTCTAGTAAGATGGCAGTGGCAAAGTTAGCAGCAGCGACAACAGTTAATGGACCGAGTATATTAGGGAGCAAATGTTTTTGCACGATCTGAAAAGTTGGGATGCCTGCAGTTTTTGCCGCTTCGATAAATTCAACTTTTGATAAAGCCATTACTTGGCCTCTCACAATTCTTGCAACATCAACCCACATCGTCAACCCTACAGCAATAAAAATATTGAAGATGTTTTTTCCAAATGCAAGCACTATGGCAAAAACCAAAAGTAAGGTAGGAATGGACCAAACCGTATTGACCAAAAACATAACAATATCATCTACTCTTCCTCCAAAGTAGCCAGCAATCGATCCAAGAAAAGTACCAATGATTAAAGAGATGATAACAGCAATAAGACCCACTAAGAGCGATATTCGTACACCTATCAAAAGTCTGCTTAGAACATCTCTACCATACTTGTCTGTGCCAAACCAATAGGTTTTACTAGTTACATGCTGGGTCCTGAATTTTGATAGAATTTCTGAATCACTCCGCCCAATTATATCGCCATTTATTAAACGTAAACTAGACTGCTTATTCGTCAAAGCTTGATTATAATCCAAAGGGTAAACGATGTCAGCCAAGTCGAAAATCTGGGTATTGTTTTCAAAGTTTATGGCCACCGAATCACCATTTACTTTAAAATCATCAAAGGGATGCCATTTATGTGTATTGGGTTTGCCTGAAAAAGCACTTTTTAGCCATGAAGATTTTTCAATTTCTGTGTTTTTTCTTTGTAGGATGAATTTTTGCTTAAAGCCAGGGTCTTTTAATTGTATTTCTGTAATTTGATTATTCGCATTGGGACTTGAGTCGGGAGCTAGCAAATAGGCGAGTAGTGCAACTATTATTGCGGTTATTATTACAAACATACCAATAAGAGCCCCCTTGTTTTTTTTAAACCGAAGGTAAATTAGTCTGTTAGGTGTTGTATTTTCGCTGTTAATCAAAGTGCTGCAAAAGTAGGCAATAGCAAAGAATAAAAATGAAAATTTTATTATTGATTCCTTTTTATACTGGCTCACATAAAGCTTGGGCTGATGGCTTTAAGAAATACTCTAATCATGAAGTCGAGATATTCCATCTATCCGGCAAGCACTGGAAATGGAGAATGCATGGTGCCGCTATAAGTTTTGCAGAAATCTTAGCAAAGTCTGATTTTAAGCCAGATAGGATTTTTGCGACGGATATGTTGCATGTTGCTGTATTTAAGGCTTTAGCAAAGACGGATGTTCCTATTTATACTTACTTTCATGAAAATCAACTGACTTATCCTTGGTCTCCAACGGATGAGGACACTGATAAGGGACGAGACAAGCATTACGGGTTTATAAACTATACTTCTGCCTTAGCCTCAGATAAAATTTTCTTCAACAGTAAATTTCATAAGGATTCTTTTTTGAAAGCAGCTCGAGCATTTTTGAAAGTCATGCCTGATTATCAAAACCTAAGCAGCATAGATCAAATAGCGGCCAAGTCAGAAGTTTTATACCTAGGAATGGATCTGCAAAAGTTTGATTCTTATAAAGTAAAAAGACAAAATGAAGTTCCAATTATTCTATGGAATCATAGGTGGGAGTATGATAAAAATCCAGAGGAGTTTTTTGAAGCTTTGATTAAATTAAAAGAAAAAGCAATTAATTTTAAGCTAATTGTTATAGGACAATCTTATGCAAAGGTGCCAGTGATTTTTGAAACAGCGAAAAAGCAATTAGAAGATAGAATCATTCATTTTGGATATGCGGATTCATTTGAAGCTTATGCAACACTTTTACACAAAGCAGATATTTTGCCAGTGACAAATATTCAAGACTTTTTTGGTGGCAGTATAGTGGAAGCCATCTACTGCGGTGTTTATCCACTTTTGCCTAATCGTTTGACTTATCCGGAGTTGCTACCAGAGACTGTTCATTTAGAGCATATTTATAAAGAAGCATTAATTGACAAATTAGAAAACACTTTACAAAACTGGGATGGAAATTATGATTCGACTATATTGACAAAACACATGAGTCAGTTTGATTGGAGGAAGATAGTGGATAGATACGATAGTAAATTTTAAAAGCATAAAAATGTTAGCACATCAATTAATAGAAGGCACAAAAAAACCGCTTGTATTTATCCACGGTTTTTGCGAAGACAGTACCGTTTGGGATAATTTTAAACACTATTTCAAAGGCCGTGAAATGCTTCTGGTAGATTTGCCAGGTTTTGGAAAATCTGAAGTGCAATTGGATTATAGTTTGGACCAAATAGGAAATCAAGTTGCCGATTTAATTTCTAAACATAATTTAGACAAACCAATTCTTATCGGCCACTCGATGGGAGGTTACACCGCCTGTGCCTTTGCTAAGAAATATGAATCCTTAATTTCCGGGCTAGTCTTATTTCACTCTCACCCTTTTAAGGATACGCTTGAAAAGAAAAAAAACAGAACCAAGAGTATTGATTTTATCGAACGCAATGGAGCAAAGGTATTTGCAGATCAACTGATAAAAAATCTATTTTCTGATGAAAACGAGTTGAAATATCCAAAGGAGATCCGACATATGCAAGAGAAAGCTTCTACTTATCCAAAGGAGGCAATCATAGAAGGAATGAAAGCCATGCTTATTCGGGAAGATCACAAAACGACTTTGGAAGACATTGAGATTCCTGTGCTTATGATACTTGGTAAAAAAGATCGAGTGACGACTTATGATGTTTGTAAAAAGCAATTTGTCTTGCCAAAGGTCGGGAAGATTTGCGTTTTGGATTCTTGTGGACATATGGGGATGATAGAAGATCCTGACGAGACGAGTGGAGCGATTTTGGAGTTTGTGGAATTGGTGGATTGTTAGTTTGTTTATTTTTGTCTGTACTCGGATTTTTAGGATTAATGGATTATAGGATTTTTGTTATAAAACAATCAAATGGGATTGTCATCCCGACCAAAGCGGAGCGGCGTGGAGGGATAAACAAGTTTTTAATAGAATTAATTTCGACTGGAGGACACCGGAATGGAGAAATCTGTACAAGCATAATTTGATCGAGTGACTAAGTTCCTCAAATCTTTTGATTAATAATTCCCATTGTGTTGTTTGATAAGTATAGATTTGGAAAAGAAACAAGAATACATCAGGGCATGCCCTGATGCTACAGATTATTGAATATTTTCTTTTGTAGATTAATTCCGTAGGTCAAGGGCATGCCCTTGACTATCTCCGTCAATAAAATATTGGTTTATATCCTTGCCTCTTGTTCACATAAGATTGTCATCCCGACCAGAGCGGAGCGACGTAGAGGGATAAACAAGTTTAAATAGAATTAATTTCGACTGGAGGGCACCGGAATGGAGAAATCTGTACAAGTATAATTTGATCGAGTGACTAGCTTCCTCAAATCTCCAGATTAAGGCTATAAATTGGAAGCTTGGCATTGGGCATGCACCCTTTTCTTTCATAAATGAAATGTTTAAATTAATCTACCTTTGTTAAAATTTTCTCAACAATGCATTACCATTTCATTAGGGCAAAAACTCAAACTACAGCTTGCTAATCCTCGCCGCTTCCATACCACCCATATTAATCATGGCTTTTGTCTACTACCAAGACAAATATGAAAAGGAAGAAATCCACCACCTAGCTTTAGCATTGCTAATTGGGGGTCTTAGCATTTTTCCTGCCTTATATTTGGAACAATTGATATCAGAATCTTTTGAAATAGATTTAAACAATCACTTACATACTTTTCTGTTTTCTTTTTTTGGGATTGCCCTAGTAGAAGAATTAGCAAAGGCAATATTTTTCTTGCTCATCATTTACAATCGAAAATTCTTTAATGAACCATACGATGGGATTGTCTACTCCATATTCATTTCCATGGGTTTTGCCTTATTTGAAAATTGCAGTTATGTATTTGATTTTGGATTTTCTACTGCCATTATTCGGGCATTCACAGCCGTACCAGCACACGCTGTTTTTGCAATTATCATAGGATATTATTTTGGCCGCTCCAAATTTGAAAAGGAAAATAGATATAAGTTGATAGGAATAGGAATTGTTTTGGCGGTTGTGGCGCACGGGATTTATGATCTATTGATCCTTCAGAACTTTTCTGAACCCTTGATGGCATTGTCGGCTGTGTTTATATATGGCCTGGCTTATGTGTGTTGGTTGTATATGAAGAATTTGTTGGAGGTCTCACCTTTTAATTAGAAGATTATTTTTCAGTTTTCTTTTTTCAACTCTCTTATTAATTTTTGAGTATTGCCCTCAACTATTTTCCAATTCCATAAATTTGGTGACTTTAAATCAGGAACTTGACTAGTTATATACTCCGCTCCTTCTTCTGTTTCAGCAGATATTGAGCATTTAATTTATAAGATTACAAATAAAAACACTCCAAGGAATTATACCTTGGAGTGTCTTCTTAATTTGTACTTCCTAAATTATTGTATGCTTTTTTTGTGGTTTCGCAACTGCGATGTTTTTAGGAGTTTTAATTTTGAAATTATTTAAAATTATTTTTCTATAATAGTATAAAAGTAATTTCTTTGAATGATTTTATTTTTGATTCCTATTTTATTTAGAATTTGAGATAGCTCAAAAATACTCGCATCTTTTGGAATTTCTGCTTTAAGATTAATTTTAGTCTTTAAAAGTTGCAAGTCAATATTATCAAAATACCACTCCTTAGAATTTGTAATTAATGCTAACAAAAGTCTAGATAATTTAGTATTGTTCAAGTTTATATCTTCCAAATTATGGCTACCGCCACCATGTTTATTGTTTTCTGAACTTATAATAGATTCATCTACATTCATTATCTTTATTGCAGAATGTTCTAATTCTATTTTTATTAATTTCAATTTAACTTGATCGAGAACTTCTCCAAAGATTAAATCATAATTTAAAATTGGATCACCAGAATAGGTGATTCTAATATCCATCTCTGGACTTACTGTAGAAGGTTTATAAATCTTACCGCAATTTGTTGGATAATGGATTAAAAAATCACTCAATTTACTTTGCCAAAACAAAGATTGATCACCTTGTACATAAGCTACAACAGGAAATTTTGACTCCCTTTCAAATATTTCAATATTTAGGTTATTATTATTTGTTTGTAACATTAGAATAAAGATATAAAAGTGTAAATACATAATTAGTTAATTAGAACAATTATCAATTCCAAAAGGATAGGGAAAACCCGCTGAAATATCGTAGACTGGTTCTGTAGGATCAGTGCAACTCCAGTCAGACTGCTCAAAATCTACATGTGGGTCACTACCATCAAAATCCACGATATCTGAATTATTAATTATTTGATCTGATAAATTTTGATTAAAAATTTCTGCAAACTCATCTTGAAATTCTTCGCACATTTCTTGATCATATACTACATTAGGATCACTAGTAAAATTTTCAATAGTTTGTCCTACGGCATAATTATATGCATTTGCTGTGAAATTTGCCATATCTCCAGTACTTATAAAAATCTCATTACCGTAAATGTCATATCCAGGAGCAATTATTATTGCCATATCCAAATTACAATCAACACCAGTTTCATTTACAGAATCCCACATACTGGCTTCCAATCCAGTTATTGAAGCTTCATGAAACGGCCCACAATCTTCAAAATTGTATGATTCACAACTGATAGGTAAAGGCCAAGCACAATCTTCAATTGCTTGATCAACAGCAGCTTGATTTTCTTCAACTGTTCCACCTAGATCAATAAACCCCGCTCCTTCAAGTGCTTCATTAAGTTCATCTAGAGTAATGTTATTTTCAGATTCCGTACTAAATTCAACTTCCGTACCTTCACAAAGTTCATTAATTATGTTATTCAGAGCTTCCTGATTTTCAGATGGTTCACCACAGGGGTTATAAAGTTGATTCAAAGTGTTAATTGCATCATTTGTAAAAGTCTCTTTACAGTCTTCCGGAATTGTAAAAACAGTGGGCCCTAATGTGCTAAAATCTGTATCTTCAGACTCATTTGTGTCTGAATCTCCGGCTCCACCATTATCATTCCATAATGTAGTAGTTTGTGGACTACCAGAACCTGGTCCTCCGGTACATACTCCAGAAATTTGAACCAATGTTAATGAGACACTAACAGGATTTCCTGCCTCATCATAATCGATTACTCTTTTTTCATATTGGCTAGCCCAATTTCTGCTGTGTTCTTCAATTAAATTTGATTCAACGTCTTCCGTTACCCATAAATTTAATGTGTTGTTAAGTGTATTTTTTCGATATACCTTTAAATAGTTTAAATCAGAGATTGCAGCTTTTAAATAATCCTCTGTATTTTCTGGCAGATTATTTTCGATATAGGACATTATGTAATCTTTGTCAATAAAGGTGAAATGATAATGATCTCCATCAGCCGTCACTTGTAAAAGACCAGTGATTTCAGAATCTCTAACGTATACTAAAGTTAATAGATAATTTGTAGAATTGCTGCGATTTAATATTGAATAATTCCAATTTATTTCGCCAAATTCTGCAATATTGAAACCTAGTGAATTCTGAAAGATATCATTGTCAGCTAGGTAAGATTGTATATTTGCAAGAAATTCTGGTGAAGGGCTTCCATGAAAGAAATCATCAGAGCCATCGTTACTTCTAGATTGAATGACTTCATTTGTAGCAGTTTGTTCCGCAGTTTCGGGGGCTGAAATTTCTAAATTACTTTCATTTTTGGAGCAGGAAAATAGTACCAAGAAAAGAAAAGACCAGAAAAGAAAAGTTGTTTTGTTTGACATAAATTTACTTTTTAAGTTTATTAATATTTTAAATATTTAGAAAATGTTTTTTTTATCCCAAAAATGAAGAACCCGTTTTATATTCGGTCGGTTTCATTTTATATTCGGTAAATTTATGAGTCAGATTCGGGTTTTAAGTTAGTTTATTGCATTAGCTCGAAAATTTCTGCATAGAAAAGATTGCATATTAAAATTAGTTTGAACATTCTAGAATGGCTTTCAAAAGCTTATTCCGTGGGAAGAACTGAAAGTTCCATTTATGATGAACATCTTCATGCTCAAAAGTGCTTTGAATATTTTGAAATACTTGACGAGGAAAAAATTAAGTCTCTAGAGTAAGATAAAGATTTGATTGCCTTAGGATTGAAACCAGATGCTAGTTTGTCTAGATCAAGGATATGAGTTGCAAAGAGAAAGGATGGATGATGTTGCTGCTATTTTAAAGGTTGTTATGAAAATTGATGTTACAATAACAAATGTACTGAGAACATGATGTTCGGTATAGGTCAAAGCTGCCAAGGATGGCATTCATCTTTTGTGGACAGATATGCTACCCAAAAATCAAAAGACCCTTGCAAATCACTGATTTACAAGGGTCTTTGTTTTTTTCTTCATAGCGAGAGGGAGACTCGACCTCCCGACCTCCTGTATGGTCGCTCTAACCGTTAATAAGTGAAATGGTATTTTTTAGTTTTCGTTTTAATTCAGTTCCTCCCTCTAATGATTTAGTCCATTTCTCTCTTTCAAGAGCTTGAATCTTAGAATTAAAGGATTCAAGATGGATTAAAACAAAAGGTCGTCTAAATTTAGTTGATTTCACTCCTCCAGAATTATGAGTTATAAATCGAGAAGCAATATTTTCAGAATAGCCCTTGTAGAGCTTACCATCTTTCAAAGAAAGCAATACATAGAAGTAGTACATAGTTTTAGTTTTTATATCATAAAAAAAGCACCAAGATTATATCTTGATGCTTGATTAATTTTTTTGTAGCGAGAGGGAGCGTTGACCTCCCGACCTCCCGTACGGGCGCTCTAACGAACTCTTAATGAGTTTCTTTGTAGCGAGAGGGAGACTCGAACTCCCGACCTCAGCATTATGAATGCTGCGCTCTAACCGGCTGAGCTACCTCGCCAAAATAGTGTCATTACCTAAATAAAAAGAAGATCGACTTTCCGACCTCCCGTACGGGCGCTCTAACTGGCTGAGCTACCTCGCCATCAAAATGGAGGGCAAATATAGGGTTTTTATTAATTATTGTAAATAATCAATTAACTATTTAATAAGGAATTTATCTATTGGCTGGCCTTCTTGACCAATTTCGATATCCAAGCAAAAATAACAGGATAATACCAAAGGCCGTACTCGCCCCAACCTTTATCCATCTATCTTGCTGCGCTTTAATCCGACTCTCAATAAAATAGGGGTTTCCTGTACCCGGAGAACCAATTCCTGGGAGGATTTCCCAGTTTTCTTCATCGGCATTGTCTAGTTCAGGCAATAGCAAAGTGTAGCTAAATATAGAATCTGTAGGTTCTAATAAATAACCAACAGAATCAACCAGATCTCCTTTATCTGTGTACAGTTGCAAGCTTTCTTTACGCTTGCTTAGTCCGAATCCGAAATCACCAATGATGCCGTACGGATCTATGTGATGTTTTCTAAAACGTTTTTCTTTTTCAGCTACATTTACATATGACTTTGCAGCGAGCTTATAAGGTGGAAAATGAAATTCATTTTTTAAATCTGTAAGAATCCAACCTGATAAATCAACAGTCTCTTCAGAGTTGTTGTAGATCTCAAGCCAATCTCCCGTTCTCTTATTGTTGCAACTTATCTCGTTGATGATCACCTTGCCAGCTAGTGGATTGATGTATTCTTTAAAGACAGCTTTAATACGGTAGGAAGTCTTTGCCAAATTTAATTGAAAAATCTGGATTGAATCAGGCACATTCACGCCTTCCCAATGAGAAAATCGATAACCAAAATGAGGAACTGCCTCCAAACTTATAGGAACATTTTGAAAATACGAACAAGATTTTTGTGCTAGTATTTCTAAGTGATCATTTACTTTTACTGTTCCTCCACCTTGAATATCAATATCTATATTGACACGCTCACCAGCGTTTAACATTTCTTGCAATTCCTTGCGAATGAATTCTGGCCTTCTCTTACCAAATTCTCTCATCACAGTTAGTTCTTCTTCCCAATTTTTTTCTTTTAAATTCCATCGCTTAAAATGCCTAGGCATTTCAGGCTCATATGTTTCTCTAAATCCAGCTAAAACAGAAAGCACATTATCAGGCTCAAAACTATTATTTAGATGATCGCAAAAACGATTAATAAAGGCTGCTTTAAATCCTTCGTTTTCTAGTAAGTTTCTCAAGATTAGAGTTGACCATGGTGGATTTGGCCAAGCCCTCCCATTCTTCTCTGTGTGAAAGTCTAAACTTTTGTTATTGTAAGCTTTACTGTCATGCAAGCCAAAGCCCCAATCCGTATCGTATAAAATCCATCGCCATCGTCCTCCTGGCCCTTGAGGCTTCCAATATTTTATATTTCCACCAGCATCTTGATTGTCAAAATAGATTTGAGCTATTTGATAATCCATGAAATTGCTGATCTCCATCATCGTATCAAGGGCCTCATAGTTAGATTGAATAGACAGATCTTTTCTTTCTATAAATTTGACCATTTTTCTATAGTCTCTTGTTGAGCCTCTTTTTCGATTCATGCGATGCTCCATGATATCCACAGAGTCTTTGTGAACCTCACAATGAGAAGCCAAAAAATACCTGTTTATCTTTTCTCTAATGTTATAGATGCCCCAGTATTTTCCATTGATGTAAACATGCGATGGGCGATAATTTTGTTTTTCAAGATCCCAGTCATCGACAAGGCTTGTCATAAAGGCATCCCGAAATTGTGCTTTTCCAAAATCTGAACCCGAATTTCTGAGGGTAAGGTATTTGTACTTTTTAAGTTTTTTCTTTCCAAAAATCTTATGACGGAATCTTTTGTCCCCATAATCGTTTCGCGTAACTAAGACCATGGATTTTTGAGGAAACAGCCTGGACATTCCTCCAAACAATCTGAACCCCGTTGGACTTCTGAAGACACATTCTCCATCGTCTTCAAAAATTTCTGTGTTGACTCCCAATTCTCTCCTACTCCAAAAATTTGCGCCTGGTTTTGACCATATGGAATCATTTACTTCATAGCCATCCATGAATAAACCATATTCTTCATCAAATAATAATTCAGGAGTAATCTGTATAGAAACGGAAGGAAAAGTTGACTTAGGTTCTTCTATAAAATAAGTATGCCCAGAAATAGCACTTTTATCTTTTCCCTTATAGGCAATCGCTCGAATTGGTGTCGTTTTCTTGATTATGATTGGGCCATTGTATCTAGAAGCATATCGACTTGGCTTTGTACCATCTTTGGTATAATAAATTTTTCCACCTGGCGAAAAAAGTTCAAGTTTGAGCTCCTCATCAAAGAAGCCACCTTTCACAGAAAATTCTAATTCTACCTCATCCAGTTTTTCTTGCTGAGCCATGACAGAAACACAGCAAAACAGTATAATCCCAGATAAAACCCAAGAGAATAGGTGCTTGTTAAAATTCACATATGTAATTTGTGCTGTGGACATCAAATCTTATTAATAAAGCCATTACAAAAAGGCAGGTAAAATAATTCCTTTTTTGGGCAAAAATCAATCTCAGAAGGGAAATATTATTTGTTAATTTGCGGTATACAAAATTATAGTATTTTTTCTGAGTATCCTAATGTTTAGTAAGTTAAGCTATTACATATTACGTAAGATGGGTTGGAAGTTTAAGGGAAAATGGCCTGAAGAGTATAAAAAGCTCATTATTATTATTGTTCCCCACACCAGTAACTGGGATTTTCCCTTGGGACTACTGTATCGCTCCTATCTAAATAGAACTGTAAATTTTGTTGGGAAGAGTACCCTTTTTAGATTTCCTGTTAAAGGTTTATTGAAAGCCATGGGGGGAATACCTGTGGATAGGTCTAAAAGCAGCAATTTTGTAGATAATGTGATTGAGCTATATAATACTAGAGAAAGCCTTTTTATCCAACTTGCCCCAGAAGGAACTAGAAGGAAAGTAGATAAACTAAAATCGGGTTTTTATTACATCGCTGAGGGAGCCAAGATTCCTATATTGATGATCAAATTCAATTATGGAATCAAAGAATTTGAAATTGCAGCGCCTTTGATTCCCACAGATTTTAAAAAGGATATGAAATTGATTGATGACTTTTATAGAAATACCATCGGTTTTAATAAAGAATACAGTTATTTGTGCGACTAAGACCTATTTTTAGCTCCGATTATTAGCAGAGGTTTTTTATATTTATGCAAAATCTTATATCAATGAAAATCAATACATTATTTACCATTCTAGGTTTGTTGTTTATCTCTTTTCTTTTTATGTCAAATAACTTTGGAAGAGCCGCTGGACAAAATTGGGGAAATACAGGAGCCCCAGGAGATCAAATGGCAGGAAATGCACCAAGAACTTGTATAAGTTGTCATGGTACAGGAACGACTATGGTAACTTTAGACATAGAACTTTTGAATGAGGCTGGAGATATAGTAGAAGAAGAGTATGAACCTGGCGTCACATATGATGTAGTTGTTAGAATAAATCCTGTTTCTGGACCAACACCAGCGAAGTATGGTTTTCAGTTAATAGCATTAGATGATACAAATGAAATGGAAATCAATACCTGGTCAGAACCTGCAAGTAATGTGAAATTCTCTTTAGCTGCGAATACAGGAAGAACCTATCCAGAGCAAAATTCCGCATCAGATTCAAATATTTTCAACATGAAGTGGACAGCTCCTGCAGTAGGTACTGGACCAATAACTTTCTACTCTTGTGGAAATGGTGTAAACAACAATGGTGGGACTGCTGGAGATGGCGCAGCTTGCAATACCTTATCTATGCAGGAAGGGGAAGTTTCTAGTACAAGCAATATTGCTAAAAGCTTTGATGTGAGTATATTTCCAAATCCTGCTTCTGAATTGATAAACTTAGATGTTGAAGTTGCCAAGGCTGGAGAATATAGAATAGCTTTAATCAATGCTTATGGCAATGAAGTAAATTCACAATTTGTAGATTTCCATTCTGGAGAAAACAAGACGGGGCTAAGAATTGAAGACCTGCCATCTGGTATGTATTTTCTACAGGTTTCAAATTTGAGAGAATCAGCTCTCTATAAGTGGATGAAGCTGTGATTCTAAAGTAGAAAGTATAAGCAGAAAAAAGAAAAAATAGAAAAGAAAGTAAAAGG
This sequence comes from uncultured Saprospiraceae bacterium, assembly GCA_938018185.1. Classification (GTDB taxonomy): domain Bacteria; phylum Bacteroidota; class Bacteroidia; order Chitinophagales; family Saprospiraceae; genus JALZVN01. The sequence continues at coordinate 8,089 of CALIIW010000171.1, read as the reverse complement.
GCAAATCTTAAAGGTTTGCCCTTTTTGTTTTAGTATTTGTAGTTTGCTAGAACATGTGGACCTATAGGTATCAGCTTAAATATATTAGCCCTTCATTAGCCATAACTCATTCCACCATTTACTATCTTTGCTTGGCAAACACGCTTTTCAAAATGAATAAGAACGACGCAAAGAATATATACGAGCGATCTATGTCCATCCTTAAGAATGGATTGAAAATAGATGGTGAGGCGGCAATAGCAGAACTTACGGAATTAATTAAGTTTCATGAATGGAGATACTCCGTTCTCAATGATCCACTGGTTTCAGATACAGAGTATGATACCTTGTATAAACTACTGGAATCAGAAGAGGCAATGTTTCCTTTGTTTGTAAAACAAGATTCTCCAACACAACGAGTTTCTTCCGACTTATCTAATAATTTTCCTGCTGTAGAACATTTAATTCCCATGTTGTCTTTGGATAATTCATACAATCTGGAAGACCTTCAAGATTTTGATGAAAGAATTAAGAAGTTGGCAATGCTTGAAGCGGATCAGGATATTGAATATGCAGTTGAACCAAAATTTGATGGGGGAAGTATTGCACTGGTTTATGAAAATGATCAAATTTTGCGAGCGGCATCTAGAGGAAATGGGGTAAAAGGCGAAGAAATGACTGCTAATGCAAAAGCATTAAAGTCTATACCTTTATCAGCAGCTTTTTCCAAAAAGGGAATAGCAAAAGTCGAATTAAGAGGAGAGGCACTGATTAGGAAAGATAATTTCAAAAAAATAAACGAACAAAGAGAAGCAGACGGACAAAGTATTTTTGCAAATCCTAGAAATGCAGCAACAGGTGGTCTGCGAATGAAGGATGCACAAGAAACGGCAAAGCGAGGGATTGAAGCATTTATTTATCAATTGGGCTATGCAGCAGATGAGAATGGACAAAATGTTTTAAGTCAATTTACAAAGCATGATGAGACCATTGCTTTTTTGGGGGAACTTGGATTTAAAATTCCAATCAAAGAGCGAAAGGTTTGTAAAAACATAAAAGCAGTTTTTGATTTTGTAAAGGAGTGGGAAGCTAAGCGAGAAGGCTATGATTATGAAATAGATGGCATGGTGATTAAGGTAAATGACCTTGCCTTGCAATTGCGATGCGGTTTCACCTCCCATCATCCAAGGTGGGCCATTGCATTTAAATTTAAAGCCAAACAAGCGACTTCAAAGTTGTTAGATGTAGAATATCAAATTGGAAAAATTGGATCTATAACACCAGTTGCCAAAATAGACCCGGTTCAATTAGCGGGAGTGACAGTGTCTTCCATATCATTACACAATCAAGATTTTATTACAACTAAGGATATTCGATTAGGAGATACAGTATTGGTAGAACGGGCAGGAGATGTCATTCCTTATATTGTAAAGTCTATGGAAGACTTGAGAGACGGCTCAGAAAAGGCCATTGATTTTCCTACCAACTGCCCATCTTGTGAAACCAAACTTGTCAGAGGAGAAAAGGAGGCAGCATGGCGTTGTACGAATTATCATTGTGAAGCCCAAGTTTTGCAGCGCATGGTTTTTCATGTTTCTAAAGATGCCATGGATGTGGATGGCTTTGGTCGTTCTTTGGTAGAGCGGTTTTATGAAGAAGGAATGGTAAAATCTTTACCTGACATTTATCGTTTAGACTATGAAAGAATAGCTAAATTAGAGGGGTTTGGAGCAAAATCGGCACAAAACCTTCAATTTGCGTTCGAAAAAGCCAAAAAAAATCCAATTTCGCGCTTGTTGCATAGCTTAAGTATCCATCATGTAGGGAAAAAAGTTTCCAAATTGATAGCAGCAGAAATAGAATATGTGCTTGATTTAAAGGATTGGACCTTGGAAAAATTTACGGATATAAAGGATATTGGCCCAGTAGTTGGCGAAAATATCATTGCATTTTTTCAAGATGAAGACAATGTGACAATGCTCAAACAATTGGAAGAGCTAGGTGTTAATCTTAGACAAACGGAGGATGATAAGCCTAAATTTGTTTCCGCAGACGCGCCGCTAATTGGGAAGACAATTTTATTTACAGGCACACTTTTGCAAATGGGAAGAAAAGAAGCACAGAAGATGGCAGAGGATGCTGGAGCAAAAAATATTTCGGCAGTTAGCAAAAATTTGAACATTTTGGTTGCTGGAGAAAAAGCCGGATCTAAATTAAAAAAAGCGCAGGCTTTAGGCTCGGTTGAAATTTTATCTGAACAAGAATTTTTAAATCTAATAAAGTAGAACATGAATAAATTCATTTACATTCTATTCGCATCGCTTTTTCTAAGCTTTGGGTTTTCTAATGTCGAAAATACAGACGGTAAGAAAAAGTGCATATTGAGACTTGAAGCAAAGGATTGTGATCATGTTTCCGAAATGTTTCTTTATGAGTTTAATGGCATGGATTTTCAAGAAGTTCAGAAAGCTGAAAAAGGAAAAGACAACACTTTTATTTTTGAAGTGAAAAAAAGCGACAGAAAGTTTTACTACGTCGGTCCTGACAAAAGTAAATTCAAATCAGTTATTCTTGGTGAAGAAGCAGAAGTTGTCATGGGCGGCTCTTGCCGAAATATAAAAAATGCTGGTGTTGGGACAGGAATTAATGCGGAGTATACTGCAGTAATGGCCAATATTCAAAAGCAAAGAAATAAACAAATTCAATTGGGCAGACAGTTTGCTTCAGTCATGGGAAAAGAAGCAGAGATGAATCAAGTCAAAGCTCAAATGAAATTAGTGGATGAGGAAAAGATGGCTCTTCTAGCTTCTTCAAATAAGAAAGACCCATGGTTAGGTAAGATAGTGGCACTTTATACTTACTTAAGTTTTCCGAATAACGCGGGAAAGTTTAAAAACGAATTAGAGTACTTTGTAAATACTTACGGGACGCATGCAAAGTTAGAGGATAAAGAATATGATAATTTACCAATGGTATTTGATTCGTACAGAAATTTTGCTCAAATGTTGGCTAAAGCGAAGTCAATCCCTGCGGCCGAATTGCAAAAAGCAATTGCAGTTAGAATGAAAAATATACCAGAAAATGCAGGCTCCTATCGCTTGGCATTGGGTGGTATCATCTCTGGTTTAAAAGCAGGAAACAGTTCTGTTTTTCTACCTTTTGCAGAATTGTATGTTCAAAAATTTGGTCATACACCACAAGGAGAACTAGTAAAGCAGCAAATAAAATCCATGGAAAGTTTTGTGGTAGGAGGAGAGGCGCCTGATTTTACTTTAAAGAACCTGGATGATAAGGAGGTGTCTTTATCTGACTTTAGAGGAAAAATTTTGTTAGTGGATTTTTGGGCAAGTTGGTGTGGCCCTTGTCGAAAAGAAAATCCTCACGTTAGAAAACTATATGCTAAGTACAAAGAGCAAGGCTTTGAGATACTAGGCGTAAGTCTAGATAAAACAAAAGATCGTTGGGAGCAAGCGGTCCAAAAAGATCAGCTGGAATGGGAGCAAGTCTCTGATCTTGCTGGCTGGGGCAATAAAGTAGCTAAGATGTACAATGTAAGATCCATTCCACATACCATCCTTATTGACGAGGAAGGAAAGATTCTTGCAAGAAATTTACGAGGTCCAGATTTGGACAGAAAACTAAAAGAGGTCTTCAGTAGTAAGGAGTAGATTTTCGTTCATCGTTTTTTTTAAAATAGAAAGCTAAAAGTTGAAGAATAGCCTTGTTCTATTTGCAATTATTTTTTTATGCTTCACTTGTAGAGAGCAGGATAAACCTGCTGTCAATGAAAAGGAATTGCCCAAAAAAGAAGAACTACTTCTGAAGCCCATTGAAGTAGAAATCAAAAAAGCAAGTATTGATTATGACACCAGTCTTTGGGCAGAGATCCTTTTTGACAAAGAGGGTATTTTGGTCGATATGAAATACGCTACCACGGATAATTTCGTTAAAGAGAAAATGTACAACTGCGGTCGATGCTTCTTGAGACCAGAAGTGGCTGAAGCACTGATTAGAGCACAAGACATTTTAAAAGATCAAAATCTAGGCTTAAAAGTTTATGATTGTTACCGCCCTAGACCAGTGCAGAAATTATTGTGGAAAAAGGTGCCAAATGCTTCCTATGTGACACCACCTTCAAAAGGATCCATGCATAACAGAGGAACGGCAGTTGATTTGACATTGGTAGACGCAAAAGGGAAGGCATTAGACATGGGAACCATATTTGACTTTTTTGGTAAAAGGGCACATCATGATTATACAGATTTACCAGAACAAGTGATTAAAAATAGGCAACTCTTGAAGAAGACCATGAAGAAAGTAGGTTTTTTACCCATACGTACGGAGTGGTGGCATTATTATTATGCGCATAAAGCGCCCAATGGACATGAATTGTCTGATTATATTTGGCCTTGCGACAGTTTAGAGGTAGGTATTTAGACTGATTCTACTTTAGAGTGTTTACTTAAGCATGACAATAAGGAAAGCGGCTAGATTTATCTTTGTTGCAAGGAGATTTATGCTCGATAAATACAACATATTAACAGTGACTCACAGGCAAACCAATCTTAAGGAGATTGGCAATTTTTTTATTGAAGATAATTCAGTAAAAGGGATTGTTACATTGGCTGAAAGCATTAAATCTAAATTTAATATCTCAGAGCTCATGTACTTGGCTACTTGCAACCGAGTTATGTTCTTTTATTACCAAAATGATCTAATCGATCCAGAACAAATTTCAACTGACTTTTTCCATTTAGTTAACAACAAACTTGCAAGTTTGAACGGCAGCTTATCAAAGCATGTCGAAATTTACAAAGGCGAAAAAGCTATCGAGCATTTGTTTGAAGTTGCCTCTTCTATCGATAGCATGGTTTTAGGAGAAAGAGAGATTTTTAGACAATTAAGAGAAGCATATAAATTTAGCAACACAAATGGACTTTGTGGAGATAAAATTCGCATTGCCATGCAAGTTGCAGTTAAAGCTGGTAAGCAAGTTTATGATGCTACCAAGATTGGAGAAAAACCAGTTTCAATTGTTTCTCTTGCTTTCAAAGAATTGATGAATCTAAATCCTAAGAAAACTTCTAGGGTATTAATCATAGGAGCAGGTCAAACAAATCAACTTGCAGCTAAATTTTTCAAAAAATACCAATTCACTAATTTCACTGTTTTTAATAGAACTGAATCAAAAGCTAAGTCATTAGCTACCATGCTGGATGGCGATAAGTATTCGTTGGAAGAATTGAATTCTTACAAGGGCGGTTTTGACATTCTGTTTGTCTGCACAGGTGCTACCACTAGCATTATCAAAGAAAAAGAATACAAACAACTATTACAAGACGACAAGGATAAGAAGATTGTAATTGATCTAGCTATTCCTGGAAATGTGGATCAAGCGGTTATAGATTCGAACGACCTTCACTATATAGAAGTCTCTTCATTGAAACAGTTGGCTAAAGAAAACATGTCCTTCAGAGAAAAAGAAATCTCAAAAGTAAAAGTGATTCTTGAAAAAGAAAGACATGAATTTAAACAACTCTTTAAGCGTCGTGAAATAGAAAGATCTCTGAGCTTTATTCCACAGGAAATAAAAGCGATCAAAGAAAAAGCATTGTCTGAAGTGTTTGCAAAGGATTTGGCTACGCTTGATGATAAGACTTTGAGCCTTATCAACGAAATGATGACTTACATGGAAAAGAAATGTGTCGCTGTTCCTATGAAAACTGCCAAGAAATTGACGGATTGATAATTTTGTTTTAAAAACCTTTAAGCTAAAAGAAACAGATTTCTCCGCTCGTTTTTCGCCTTTCCTAAACTCGTCGAAAATATTCTAACTTAGACTCCTCAGTTGTTCCTTCGATTTCGCTTCACTATCTATAACAATTTTAGTCTTTTATTGGATTGTCATCGCGACTGGAATGCAATGGAGGGCACCCGGAATGGAGAAATCTGTAAACGTATAAATTGAATATAAGTACATTTTCAAACCATCAGGGTAAGATTTCTCCACTGCGGTCGAAATTAATTTAAATAAACCGATTTGATCCCTCGACTCCACTTGCGTTTCGCTCGGGATGACAATCATTCTATCACAATTGTCTTTACCCTAATTTTACAAGCGCAGCACTGTTCAAGATCTCAAGATGACAATCTATTAAACTTCCAGTCATAGATAGCGCAACGACAGTGGAGTCAAGGGGTCAAGTCATTTTATCGAAGTAATTAGAAAAGAGATTTCTAATTAAATAAGGTAACTATAGCTAGTACACCAAATATAAATTATGACAAAAATAACTTCGAATTTGCTTAATATGAATTGGTTATCTGTTTATTCGTTTATAAAATTCTAAGATTATCATCAACAAATCAACAAATAATCGCATAAACAACAATACATTTTAACAAATACCCCTTAGACTAATTTAAACTTTTGGTGTATTAAATATATAGGCTCCTTAAATAATTTAAATCCCATTATCTAATCTTCAAATTGATAAAAAGAACCTTGGGAGTCCAATTGGTAGAATAAAATGGCGGCGCTTTGTAGTATTCATTCAAAACAGAGGCGTGATCCATCTCAATAAATTCTACTTCTTTTGCTTTTACATATCCTTTTTTTCCACTTGTAGTTTCAATCAAAAAGTAAATTTCTATTGATTGTGAATCTCCATAGTTATAATACTTTTCTATCTGCTGAAAAACTTTGATCTTTTGATTTTTTAAAATCTTGCCGACGGATTGATTTAATCCTGGGGCTGGGTAGATATCGATAACTGCTTTAGATGGAACAACTTGTGGAGACACTTTTGATTTATCATAAAACACTTTGAATTGCCCACTGGGCTTATCCCAAGTATAAGAATAAGTTACCTGTTCCATACAAGACTTTGGATTTGATGCTGTATTTTTTAGTCCTTGTTTGCAGCAGAAATTTTCGCAGTCAACAAAGTCTAAATAGGATACTCTCAAAAACTTTTCCTCTATATCAAAATATTTGTTTAGACGTGGGGAAGTTTTGCTAGGATAAGTTTCAATACTTATTCTTTCTTCCAAAACCGAATTCATTTCGCCATTCTGAAAAGAGAATATTTCTAAATATTTCGTATTAAAATTTTTCTCGTTGGATTTAGAATTTGTTTGTCTGATCACATCTTCAAAGCCATCTCCTGTTACGTCTTTAAACTCTAAAAATTCAGTTTGATTTTCACCATCAGCTCTAATATTTTCTAGCTTGATGAATTCGCACCTGTTTATATTATTTGTAAAAATCAAGTACATTTCCTTATAAGCGGCACCTCCATAATCCGGTGCATCCCTTCCATTTAATTCTGCTACCCAAGAAATAGCATTTGTATAATTTGAAGCAAGATTTTTCTTAGTTAAATGATTTGTACTGTAAAGTTCTTTCAATTGTCTGTCTACAAAAATTGCGATATTGTCTCCATAGACATACCCTTCCCTACCATCTTGCGTTTTTACTTTGTACCAGTGAAATTCTTGGTTTTGATAATTGTTCAATTCCAAATTATCTGATTTCTCTAATATGCTTAAAAGATTTTTTTCCATTACAACAATATTGGAATGGGTAGTAAATGAAGCTTCAGAGTAAAGGGTAAAAGAATTTAAAGCAACTGCAGAGTTGCTATTGATCTCTTGCGAATTGGCAAAGAGAGAATTAAACATTAGTATTGCAAATGCAATAATTTTGCAGGTAGCCTTCATGTTAATTTTATAGATAGCTATTGTTACGAATGAACTATCTTATTGATTCTCTTTAGAAGGAATATATTACATTTTTTTTAATATAACTTATGACTTTCCGTTTACTAGACAAAACAGACCTTAACATCGAAAAATGGAACACTTCAATCAGGGTGGCTGATAATGGTCGGGTCAATGCACTTGCCTGGTATTTGGATATTGTATGTGATGGGAAGTGGAAAGCGCTAGTAAATCAGGATTATTCCTATGTTCTCCCATTGCCATTTCATGACAAGATCCCTTTTCTTAAAAGGATTTATGTTCCTTATTATTCGCAACAAATGGGGATTATAGGCAAATTGCCTATTGATAAGGCGCTTATTTCATTAGCGTTAGAGCAAATTCCTTC
>CALIIW010000170.1 GCA_938018185.1 uncultured Saprospiraceae bacterium | reverse complement strand
AGCATTTCCATTTGCCGACAAATCTACAGACACACCACTTTTACAACTAGCAGTAGGCAATACGTTAGTAGCAGTGACTATAACAGAGCCAATGCATTGATCCGTATTTCCTCCCACGTCAGTGACAGTAAAAGTCACGTTAAAGTTACCAGCAGAAGTGAATGACATAGGGTCAACAGTCATAGAAGCGATGGAACAATTGTCTGTACTTCCATTGTCCATCATTGCAGGTGTAATGGAAACAGAATTTCCAGAAAGCTCTAAGGCAACGTTTTGTTTGCAACTTGCATTTGGTGCAGTTACATCGTTAACATTCAAATTTGAAGTACAAGTGCTTACAAGACCATTATCACCAGTAACGGTTAAGGTGACAGTAGTGCTTGGAGCATTTGCACAAGTAAGGGAACTAGGATTTATTGAAAGCATTGGAGCAAGTCCACTCGCTGAAATACTGCCATTATCAATCATCGCTGCAGTAATGGTAGCTGTTCCTGTAGCAGACAAATCAACAGAAACATCGTCTTTACAAGAAGCAGTAGGTTTTCCTTCAAACACTATGTTTACAAATTCTAATGTGCCGAATTCATCAACTTCATTGTCGCAAACCTTTAAGGTCCACTGTCCCATGGCAGATGATTCATCATTATAAGTAGCGAAGTCACCTTCTGGTTTGTACATGCCTCTTGCTGGGGTACCATCTACTAAATCAACAATAGCATCAGTAGCATCCATAGAAAATATTATTGGATCATCTTGGGAAGCTCCCAAGTCATTTGCAGATCCACCATTTGTAGAAGTAAGATCCACAGTTTTGCCATTTGGAGAAGTCAAAGAAACAGACAAGTCCCCAATGAAAGTATGACTAATAAATAATTGTACCTCTTTTACTTTTGTTTCACTACCTAATTTCTCCGTATCAGAGACGATGACCTTATATTCATTATCATCTCCACATTCGTTATCTAAAATTTGTGCATTTAGATCTTTCATGTTGTTATCAAATGGTAAGTTATATGGTAACCAGGAAGTTGGCCAAGGAGAGAATCTATTATCCAAATTTGTATTTGAGCTGACAAAAGTTGTAAAGTTAAAATCATAAGCATTTCTTCCTCTTATGTAAACTTCACTACCAGTTTCAGAATCAAAGTAAGCAGCATCTATGCCAGTGTATATATTATTAAATGTCCAACCTGAGATAGAATAACTTTGGACAAAAGGAGGATTGTTAAATCCATTTGTAACATTGTACTCAAAAACATTTCCATCCTTAATTAAAAGAAACTGGGTTGGTCCACTAGTTTGAATGTAACTTAAAGCTGCATCCACTCCCGTGGTCATTTGAGGAAAATTGGCAATAATGTCAAGTGTTGCTGAAAATATTTTATCATCAGCATCATAGATGGTATATTTATCATCTTTAAAGAACAACTCAAAGTTTTTACCTCCGCTTGCAATCCTAAGAACAGCATCTATCCCTTGATTAAATCTATCATCCACAAAATTAAAATCACTATCAGCAGCATTTATTTTTTTTGGAAATCCAGAATCAAAAGCTCCGAAAGTAGGGTTGTATCGAGCATATTCATCTCCTCTAAAAAGAAAATGTTTCTTAACATCATTTCTATAAATAGCCGCATCTATGGCATGCTGTGCCTGTGCGGGTAAATAGCTTAACAGCGAAATGAATAAGCATAAAAATAAATTAATTGTAAAGTTTTTCATTTGATAGAATGGTTTTTAATTAAAAAAATAGTTAATAATTTTTTTCTAAAAGCTTTTTATTGCCTTAATAATTTTGTTTTTTATCAGTTCTTTTTTTAAAATTAGCCTGTCACATTTTCGAAGGCTCTATTTTTAATTTAATTGGTTTTCGAGTATTATCTTTCATTTTCAATTATTGGCAAATATAAAGACGAAAACCCAGGTTTTATATCCCATGAAAGGGTGAATTTCACAATATCATTTATGGTTTTACTAATTGATAACTTGAACCTCTAATTGCACTCCTAATAAACCAATACTTACAAATACATTCAATTATAATTGTGACACTTATTTTCAACATTCGAAGAGAATTAAAAAACAGAAAGCTCCAAATTCGTAGATTAAGATTCTTACTCTTATCGATTTAAATTTTTTGTCAAGATTTATTTGACAGCCATGTCCCTCTTCAATTGAATCAATTGATTAATAAATATTTTCATTTGCATGATACTATTAAGGTCTGTTCCAATTTAGAATCAAACAATGCAATTGCGCCTTGTCTAATTGTTGTGAAATATGAAGATGTGTAAAATTTGTGTTGGGCTGAAATGTTAACCAAGTTGTTTTACCAACTAGATTTTGTCAAACTACAACTTAATTCTATATATGCAACTTAGATTGACATGAAGAGAAAAGAAAGCTTGTTTTACTGTGACAGTGCAGAATGAGTTATTGGAATAACATTTAAAAATACCTAGAGCAGTTTACATAAAATCCACATCCACTCCATAAGGATACTTCATTAAATACTTCACCGCGCGTTCTGGTTTGAAACCTTCGAATATGATGGTATAAATCATTTGTATGATAGGCAGTTTAAGTTTATAGTTGTCAGCTAATAGCTTCATGATTTTAACGGTACGGACTCCTTCGGCAAGCTCATTGGTATCTTGCTTTATATCTTCTTTTTTCTCCCCTCTACCAATTCTAAGTCCAAAGGAATAATTTCTACTGTCCGTACTGGTAGTCGTAGCAACCAGGTCACCAATGCCGGCAGTTCCAAAAAATGTTTTCACATCGCCTCCCATGGCTTTTGACAAGAAAATCATTTCTCTTAGGCCTCTCGTTATCAATATAGATTGAATATTTTTTCCGAGTTCTAAACCACCTAAGATTCCAGAGCCTATGGCAATGGCATTTTTGAATGCGCCAGACATTTCTGCACCAAGGATGTCATTGGTTCCAAAGACCGTAAAGTTTTTTGAATTTAATAACTGTTCACCAGCTCTAACAACCTCTTGAAAACGGGAGGCAATGACTGTTGCCGTAGGTTTGTTCTCAAGAATTTCTTTTGCAAGGTTAGGCCCCGATAAGCAACCTACACGTATGGCGGAAGTTTCTTGATTTATCACTTCTGACATGGTATGAACTTGGGCTCTTGTCAACAATGCTTTACTATCTTCCGAAGCATCAAAATCACTTACATCTAGTCCTTTGGTTCCATGAATAATAAAATGGGAAGGATTGATGTGTGGAGAAAGCTTTTTGATCATATTTCTGAAATGTTCAGAAGGCACAATTGGGAAAATGACTTTGCAGCTGGAACCAATTGTCTCAAGAGAGGAGACTCCTTTGATGTTTTCTGGAATATCAATTGATTTAATTCTATGCTCAGTATTTAATTCAGCGATTAGTGCTGGATTTCTCGAAAACATTAACACATCTGTGTTTTGAGCGAGTATTTTGGCGATCGCAGTCCCAAAACTTCCAGCCCCAATAATTCCAACAGGCTTTGACATCAATTCTCCTTCCATACTAAAATCAAAAAAACTTGTTAATATTTATCAACGATCTACCTTAAATTACGTTATAGCAGCATAATAAAAGATACCCATGTTTATCAGACAAATTGTAAAATACAAAATTATAGTAACAAGCCTTTGTTGCTTGTTTTTTTGGTTTGGAATTAATGGGCAAACTGCCTTGGAACAAGCAAAATTTGAAATTGTTGACAGAACTAGGGCTTATGTTACTCAAGAAATCGAAATGCTTGATTTTGCAGACGACAAGGAAGGTTACTGGCTTTTTTTGCCAAAAGGAATAGAAACAAAGCAAAGAAAAAATGTTATCGTGTTTATACATGGCTATGGTGGATACAATCCTTTTATATATGGTGCCTGGCTAAAACATCTAGCAAGACAAGGACATCCGATCATTTATCCACGATATCAAAAAAAGTTATATCCACCTAAAACAAAAAAATTTGTAGACAATACGGTAGCCGGTATTAAATCTGCCATCATCAAATTAGAAGAACTTGGCTATGACAAGAACTTATGGACGACCTTGGACTATACCGTTCATTCCTATGGCGGAGTCATTGCGGCCAATATAGTTTCTCATCAAGAGGACTTAGCAATTCCACCAGCTAAAAATATGCTTTTATGTTCCCCGGGTTCAGGGCCTTTTAAAGGCTGTGTGATAGAAAATTACAATATACTAGCAGAGGATGTCAACTTAATTATTGTTACTTCTGAGCATGATCTTACGGTTGGTGATAAACTGGGCACTCAAATTTTTAGAACTGCGGTCAATACACCAAACCGAGTATACTTGCGTCAATATGCTTGTAGTGATCAGAAGCATAAAATTAGTGCGGGTCATAATGAGTGTTATGCGCTCGATATGGACTTCGATAATGGGATAAGAAATTACACTGCCAAAAAAGCCCTGCGGGTTGGGAAAACTGATATTCTTGATTATAATGTTTATTGGAAGTTGATGGATGAACTAATTGAACAGGGAGCCGATATGGATTTATTTCAAAAGAATTTGAAGGAATGGCCTTTATTAGAAGAGTCAGGACTGAAAGGCTTGTTAATTAGAAGACCGTAGATATAAAAGTTGAAAGCTTAAACTGGAAGCAGAGAATCTTGAAAATGAAGGTTAAAAGTTAAAAGGAAAAAGTTTTTTTTGAACCACATAGGTACAATAGCTCGCACAAAAGACGAATAGAAAAAGTTCTAAGGACAACAATCAACGAAAACTATCAACAATCAACGAAAAACTACTTCGCTTCAATAAAGCCATCAGACAACCAGTCGGCAAGTGCTTGACGATTTGAAGCTAGGATGAATCTCTTTTGATCTTTTGGGTTCATGATGTTTCCCAGTTCTAGATAGATGTTGGTAGATTTAGTTTCTCGGAGCATATGTAAGTTTCTTGGAGTTACTGTGCCAAAGTAATTTCTACCAGGTGCGTGTTCTTTGTATTTGTTTTTAATTGTCGTTTGTAGAGATTTTGCCAATTTTTTCCCACTTTTTGATCCAGGGTAATGGTAGAAAAACATATCCGTTTGGTTGGTAGATTTTCTAGAATCAATATGTATGGCTAGCAAATATTGGTTTTTAAAACCTTGTTTCGCATGTTTTTCGTATAGTCGATTTACAGTGCCTGATCTACCTCGCAGTCTAATTTTTTGAGCGAGAGACATTTCTTTTTTTGATCCCCAATATCTTTCATCGGTGTCGCATTTTAGATAGGTATCAGAACGTATGCCATCGTCGTCATCTCGTGTGATCATGTAAGCTACGGCTCCGTGAGAAATTAAATTTCTAGTAAGTCGAAGGGCGACATCATAGGCGTATTCATCTTCACATAGATCATGGCCTCCTCTCTTAGACATGGCACCAGGATCTGGACCACCGTGACCACTGACGATGTAAAATATTTTTCCCTTTAGCTTATTATCAAGCAGGGGTGTGTAGGCAAACTTTTCACCGAAGATGGTGAAGTGTCTATCTTTAGTTGTACCTTTTTCAACGAAAATTGGGGCAGCTACAATGGAAACATTTTCTTCTTTTTCAGCCTCCTTCGCAGTGCTTTCTTTGTAGGTGATGGTTATTTTTTGGTCTTCACAATTGAACTCGTTGAAAGGAACCCAAAGAATCTTACTATCAACAATGGTTTTTCTTCTTAGGCCATCTTTTAATAAGTGCTCATTGTACTCTTTGATGCGGTGAGATTTTTCCCATTGGTCAATATTTAAAGTAGATTTTATGGATTTTCCATCATAATCATAAATGTAAACAGGAAGAAAATACTCTTTGCCAAAAATTAGAAGATCGTCAGGCTTCAGTTTATTGAGTTTGAAGAATTTGTCAAAATTGCATTCATAATCCGTCAGGTAATACCTTTTGAGTAGTTTATAAATAGAATCACCTTTCTTGGCTGGGACTTTATGAAAGTAAGTAGCAGAGGCAGTGTTACTGAATAAAAAACAAAGGAATAGAATGCTGAATAAAGATTTGATAGCGCCCATTAACTGAAAACCCGATTTTAGGATGGTAAAAATATTAAAAAAAAGTATAATGTATAATCTAATTGATAAGGTTTTCGTATAAATAACTGTGCTTTTTATCGGATATTATTTTGAAAGCTGTTATTTTAAGGTAATTTGACCGTCTAGAGAGTGATTATTAACATTAAAAATGCATAAATGGGTTTATTTGATTTTATAAGAGGAGAATTTGTAGAAGTTATCGATTGGGTTGAAAACGATCAGGATACGATACTTTATAAATTTCCAGATGCCGATAAAAATATAAAGTACGAGGCACAATTGACAGTAAGAGAGTCTCAAAAAGCTGTTTTTCTTGATGAGGGTCAAATAGCAGATATATTCGATGCCGGCAGGCATACCTTAATCACTCAAAATATGCCATTGATGACCAGTCTGAGAAACTGGGATAAGGGCTTTAAATCTCCGTTTTTAGCGGATGTTTATTTTGTTAGTATGAAGACCTTTACAAATCTAAAGTGGGGTACTCCAAATCCTATCATATTAAGAGATCCTGAGTTTAAGCAGGTTCGTGTAAAAGCACACGGAACTTACTTTGTAAAGATCAAAGACATCAAGACATTTATTACGCAATACGCTGGGACAAATAATATAATAAAAGTTCAGAACCTAGAAAATTCTTTACGAGAAATTATAGTTCAGCACTTTTCTGAGGCATTGGCGGAGACGAAAGTTTCGGTTTTAGATCTAGCGGCAAATTATACAGAATTAGGTGATAAAATGATTCCTATTTTGCAAAAAGAATTTGAACCATTCGGTATAGAACTGGTTAATTTTCAGATTGCTAGCACGACCTTACCTAAGGAAGTTTTGGAGTTTTACGACAAGATGACCAATATGAATATGGTTGAAAATATGAACAAATTTCAACAATTTCAACAAGCAAATGCCATTGAGAAAGCTGCTGATAATCCAGGTGGAGGCGCAGGAGAAGGCATAGGAATGGGAATGGGCATGGGTATGGCTAATATGATGATGAACCAGCAACAAAAAGCATCAGACCAAGAATCCGTAAAGCCTCAATCAAAGGAAGATATAATGAAGACGCTCAAGGAATTGGGTAAGTTGAAAGAATCAGGTATTTTAACGGCAAAAGAGTTTGATGCAAAAAAGAAGGAATTGTTGGCTAGATTGTAAGATATTTAAAGAAGCGTTGAGCAGTACATTCCGCTCAACAATGAAATGCGGGAAGTCTTAAAATGCAAGAATATAATGAGTCCGGAAATATTGAAAATGCGCTGCACTTACCATGTCCTTCTTGTGGTAATCAACTAAATTATTCTGCTCAGAAAAAGAAAATCACCTGTGATCATTGTGGTTATGAGGAGGATGTAAACGCTGCAAACAATTTAGTCAAAGAACAATCTTTGGCAAATGCCTTGGATCAAGTTCAAGAATTTATTCCAGAAGAAATAGGCAAAAAAGTATTTGACTGTGCAAATTGCAGTGCCAAGTTTATGGTTGAATCAGATAAAATCCACCTGACCTGTGGGTTTTGTGGTTCTCGAAATGTAAACATGGATGCTTTCGATCACCAGTATATTAAACCTATTGGCATCATCCCTTTTTATGTTTCAAGAGAGGAAGCGACGATGAAATTTAAGAAGTGGATAAAGCAAGGCGCTTTTCATCCAAACAAATTGAAAAAACTAGCAACAGTCGATGACCTACATGGACTGTACATTCCTTTTTGGACTTACGATGCACAAACTCAATCAAGTTGGAGTGGAGAATCAGGTCGGTATTACAATCAAAATGTCAGAGTACCCACCAAGAATGGCTTTAAAAATCAAACCGTAAGACAAGTTAGATGGAGTAGGAGGTCAGGAAATTTAAGACATTTTTTTGATGATGTCTTGGTAGTGGCCTCCCAAAAGTTGGAGCACGGTAGCTTTGATAAGGTGCTGCCGTACCGATTGGAAGAAGTCGTAAATTACGACCCTAGACTTACCATGGGCTGGGAAACAGAGATCTATCAAGTTGAAGTTAACCAAGGCTATGAAATTGCGGAAAAGATAATGGATCACAGATTGAGAAATATGTGTTCCGCGCAGTTGGGAGGAGACACGCAAAGAAATTTGCATGTGAATAGTGAAAAAAGTAATCAGACTTTTAAACACATTGTTTTGCCACTTTGGATTTGTTCTTATACTTATCAAAACAAGCTGTATAGGTTTGTCATCAATGGACAGACTGGACGATTAAATGGCCAAAAACCCTTATCGTATATAAAAATTGGCTTGCTAATTTTATTAGTACTTATAATTTTGTTTGGGATATGGTATCTTCGCCATAGTGGTATATTACAAGGTAAATTTTAGACATAAGATTTCATGATTCAAGTATTTGTGACAGGCGGGACATTCGACAAGGAGTATAATTTCATAACTGGTGAATTATATTTTAAAGACACACATCTCAAAGACATGTTTCAATTGGGCAGATGCACCTTAGATATTGATGTACGTACCTTGATGATGATCGATAGTTTAGAAATGACAGATGAAGATCGTAACATCATTGTGCATAGTTGTAAGAAGTCCATACATGACAAGATCATAGTAACCCATGGAACAGATACGATGGTTAAAACAGCTGAACTATTGGCCAGTGCGAATTTAGAAGATAAAACAATTGTTTTGACAGGCGCAATGGTCCCATATGCCTTTGGTACTTCATCAGATGGCTTCTTTAATTTGGGATCAACCTTGGCATTCGTCCAAACATTGCCAAAAGGTGTTTATATTTCGATGAATGGAAGAATTTTTTATTGGAATAATGTAAGAAAGAACCGAAAGACTGGATTTTTTGAAGAGATCGTATAAAAAATCAAACTTAGATTATGACTGATTTTTTAGGCTTGTTTTTTGAAATTTTACTTTTATTAGCAGGTATTTATATCTATTTACTAAGTAGAGGATCTATAAATGGCGGAAAGCAAAGCCCTTTTGTAAAAGAAAACAAAAATATATTAAGGATTACTTCTTTAGCCTTAATAGCGATTATGAGTATTAATGTCATTTTGCACATAAGTCAACTAATAAGCTAAAAAAACAGCTTTTGTCCCCAAAATTAAATTACGATTTGCAATATTCATTGCGGTTAATTTAGTATTATTGCAAGTACTTTATAGCAATCAACTGTACTAGAAAGGTTAAAAAGCAAACTTCCAACAAAATGAAGAATTTAGTAATTGTATTTCTCTTGACATTAGTGTTTCCACACTTCGTAGGAGCTCAAATTGAAACTGACTTTTATGATACTGATAAGATCACAGAAATTAGAATAAAATTTAAGAAAACAAATTGGGCAGAAGAACTTGATTCTCTTAGAAACTACGGTGACGATCTTTTGATGGGAACAGCTACTATAGATGGAAAAGAGTACAAAAATGTAGGGGTAAGGTATAGAGGATCCAGATCATTTGCAGTAGGATCAAAAAGAAATGCTTTGCATTTAAAACTTAATTATATCAATAAGAATCAAAATCATCAAGGCTATAAGAAAATCAAGATTTCTAACGCCTTAAGAGATCCTTCCATGATTCGGGAAGTATTGGGATATGAAATTGCTAGAAAGTACATGCCAGCTCCAAAAGCAAATCATGCTAAAGTATTTATTAATGGCAGCTATTATGGTTTGTTTGTGAATGTAGAAGACATTAGTGATGAGTTTTTAGAAAAGCATTTTGGATCTAATGAAAATGCTTTTTTTAAGTGTAGCCCGGATATAAGCAAGAAGTCGGAGGAAGGCTGTAAAAACAAAACTTTTGCTTCCCTAGAATATGAAGATGGTGCTGAATGCTATTTTGCCAATTACGAGATGAAGTCAAAAGATGGTTGGGATGATTTGATAGAGTTGACTAAAACCTTAGATAAAGAACCTGAGAATATCAATAAGATATTAAATGTAGATAGAACTTTGTGGATGCTAGCATTCAACAATGTATTGGTAAACTTAAGCAGTTATTCTGGGCAAAATAGTCAAAACTACTATTTATATAAAGATGAGAATGGACAATTCAATCCTATTATTTGGGATTTGAATTTAGCATTTGGAAGTTTTAAAAATACAGGTTCCGGTTCGGATCTTGATTTAAAAGGCTTACAAAATTTAGATCCTTTGGTCAATGTCGATAATGTCGCAAAGCCCTTGATATCAAAGTTGCTAAGTGACCCTGAAAGAGAAAAACTTTATTTGTCACACGTCAGAACGATCTTGTATGAAAACTTTGTTGATGGCTCTTATGAAGATAGAGCAACTGAGTTACAACGAATGATCAAAGGATCATTTATAGAAGATAAAAATAAGTTTTACGATACTTCAGAACTTGAGAAAAGTTTGACAACCACCATTGGTAAAAGATCAAAAATTCCAGGAATTGTAGAATTGATGAAAGCAAGAGCTTCTTACTTGAAAAAGCATGAAAAACTAAATGTAGTGCCTGCTTCAATTTCTGAAATAAAAGTAAAAACAAGAGAAAAACTGTCAAAGGATCTAGTTAAAGATTTTAACATTACTTGCATGGTAGATCGATACCCAAAGCAAGTAAAAGTTTTATACAGATTTGATAAAAGTACTTCATTCAAAGCGTTAGCAATGGCTGATGATGGCAAATCAAATGATGGTAAATCAGGTGATTCTATTTATGGAATTAAGATTTCTCCACCGGCTGATGTGAAAAGTATTGAGTTTTATATTATGGCTCAAAACCCAAAATCTATAACTTTTGAGCCTAGCAATTATATGTTCAATACAATAGAAGCAGACCTAGAAACTTTGAATAAGTAATATTTCATCGTTTTTAAGTGTTCTAATATTAGTCAACAACAAAAATAAAATGCCTATTAGCCTCTTACGAGCGATATTCAAACAAGCAATTGTTATATTTTTTCTTACCGTTACAATTCCATTTTGCCAAGGGCAAGATTTTTATGACATTAATTCTGTAAAAGATATTAAGTTAGAATTTGCAGATGATAATTGGTCAATCCAGTTAGATTCTTTAAAATATAATGGGGAGAAAAAGAGGCTTATCGCTACCTTAAAGATTAATGGTGTAAGCTATGACAGTGTTGGTGTGAGGTACAAAGGGAACAGTTCCTATTATTCTGTTAGAAAGTCAGGTTCGCAGAAACTGCCATTCAATGTTAAAGTAAACTATATTAAGAAAGATCAGAAATTGCCAGGTGGCTACACATCAATTAAGCTTTCAAATGTATTTAGAGATCCTTCTTTCATAAGAGAAGCCTTGGCCTATGAAGTAGCAAGAGAGTACATGGCAGCCTCATCTTGCAACTATGCCCGTTTGTTTGTCAACGATGTTCAAATAGGTCTTTACAACTCTGTAGAATCGGTTGACAAAAAATTTCTGTTAAAGCATTATGGAGAAAAAGATGGGATCTTTATTAAATGTGATCCGACGGATTTAGGCTCTGCCAAAAATCAAACTAAAGGCAAAAATTGTGATACGGGAGAGTACGCTTCTTTATTGAATCAAGGAAAGGATTCCGTATGCTATTTTCCTAATTATGAAATGAAATCGGATAATGGGTGGAAGGAATTAATGCAATTGACTTCCTATTTAAAGAATAATAAAGAAAACATCCATGAGGTTCTTGATGTTGATGAAACACTCTGGATGTTAGCCTTTAATAATGTTATGGTAAACTTAGACAGTTACTCAGGGAAACTGAGTCATAATTATTATATGTATCGCGATAGTCTTGGTATATTTCATCCAATAATTTGGGATTTGAACATGGCTTTTGGAGGTTTTCGGTATGATGGAAATGCTTCCACACCACTGAGCAATGAACAGATGCAAAAGTTAAGCATGTTTATGCATTATCAAAATGAAAATAGACCACTGATAAGTTCCCTGCTTTCTAATAGTCTTTATCGAAAGATGTATGCCCATCATGTTAAGGTTATCATCTCTGATTTTTTCTCTAGTGGAAAGTATAAAACTAGAGCAGAAGCATTGCAAAGACAAATTGATTTTTATGTCAAAAACGATGAAAACAAACTTTATGATTATGATAGTTTTAAGGCTAACCTAAGAAGTACAAGTTTGGCAGTCAAAGCTAAAATGATTGGCATTTATGAATTGATGGATGCCAGGGCAAGCAAATTAAATTCTCATCCATTGTTGATGAAAACAGGACCTTCTATAAGTAAACCATCCAATAGAAATGAAGATGAAGACGTCATCATAACTTCTAGAATTTCAGGAGCGGAAAAAGTATTTTTATTTTACAAAAATGGAAAACTTGGAATAACACAGAAGGTGATGATGGAAGATGGAGGAGAAAATGGAGATCTTGCCGCATCAGATGGAGAATATAGTTTCAGATTAAAAAAATCTGAAATATCACAATATTTTATTGTCGCAGAAGCAGATAAAATAGTCAGTATTTCGCCAAAGAATTCAGGAAAAAATCCTCACCAAGTTAAATAAAAGGCACATCTTAATCATAAATTGGTTAACTTATACCTCTATTTAAAAGACACAGTCATTTTGACTGAGATTTTGACTATTGGTCAAGTTTTTCACTAGCAGAGCACTATATAGCCATCCATACCGATTTTTGGAAAAATATTTGCAGCAAGCAAATGATTAGGTCTATCCGACCGCAAATGAACTTTATAAAATCTCTTAATATGAGACCTTTACTTCAACTATTGGTTGCTTTATTCTTATTGTGTATCGTAAATACAATGTCTGCACAAGATACAGAAGTTGCCAAATCACCACTAAGATCGAATAGCTTATCTGGCCATGTGCTTTTCATCGATCACAAATCTCCGATGGAAGATGAGAAATTTGGATTTGACGAAATTACAAACGGCCTGGAGTTTGCTTATCACAGATATTTCAATAATTTTTTAGGGGCTCGAATTCCGTTCAAAGCGGGACTAATGAGGGTGCCAGAAGAATCATTTGATAATAAAAGAACATTTGTAGGCTTGGATGCTACGCTTGAAGCGAGACTGTTTAAAGAAGGAGCGCGAATCGTACCTTATGCATTTGCAGGGATAGGAGGTGTAATGGAGCGCGATGAAGACTTTTATACTCAACTACCATTAGGGCTTGGATTTAATATAAAGATAGGACCATGGGGTTTTATTTCAGCTCAAGCTGAATATAGAATGCATTTAAATGATGCACTGCAAAGAAACAATATCCAATATGGTTTAGGGCTTTCTTTTTTAATTGGAAAAGCAGACCCCGAAGCAGAAGAGCTGGACGAGCTTTTGACAGATTCGGATGGTGATGGAATTCCAGATGTGAAAGATAAATGCAAAGACATACCAGGTGTTGCTGCATTCAGAGGATGTCCTGATACGGATTCAGATGGTATCGGAGATGACCTTGATAAGTGTCCTAAGGTATTTGGATTAAAAGATCTTTTAGGTTGTCCAGATTCCGATGGAGATGGATTTGCTGACATGGATGATGCATGTCCAGATTTGGCGGGTACTGCAGCTGGTTGCCCAGATTCAGATGGAGATGGCGTCTCAGATATGGATGATAAGTGCCCTGAAGTGATGGGTGTTTCAGCAAAAGATGGATGTCCGGATATTATAGATTCCGATGGAGATGGTGTTGCTGATGCTGAGGACGATTGTCCAACAATCGCTGGGGCAATGAATGGTTGTCCTGACTCAGATGGAGATGGTTATTCAGATGCAAAGGATCCTTGTCCAAACAAGAGTGGAACAATAGGAGGTTGCCCAGATTCAGACGGAGACGGTGTGGTTGACAATAAAGATGCTTGTCCAACAATTTCTGGTTCCCCTTCAAATGGTGGCTGCCCAGCAGTTAGTTCGGAAATAAGATCTGTTTTAAATTATGCGATGCAGGCAGTTTTATTTGAAACAGGAAATGCAGAATTGCTTTCAGAGTCTTTCCCCGTTTTAGATCAAGTCGCTGGTATTATGGTTGATAATCCTTATTATCAATTAAAGATATCAGGTCATACGGATGATGTAGGAAACGATAATACAAACCTAAGGTTGTCTGAGAAAAGGGCAAAATCTTGCTTAGAGTACTTAGTTACTAAAGGTATCAGTAAAGATAGATTGAGTTTTATTGGTTATGGTGAGCAGAAACCAATTGCTGACAATGGAAGTTCGGAGGGGAGAAGAACGAATAGAAGGGTGCAGTTTGAGTTGTTGGTGGAGAAGTAAGTTTGTTTGAAGTTAGGAAACTTCACACAGCGGGTTGTTTGAAGTTTGAAACTTCAAATAGTGCTTGAAAAAAGGGGGTGCGTTTTAACGCATCCCCTTTTTTGTATGTGCCAGAGGCGAGCAGTTAATGTATGTTTCGTTTGCTATTGCAATTCGTAAAGAACAGGGATAATAGTTTAGTTATTTCTAAGAAGTGCTTCAATTTCTTTATCATCTAGAATTTGAAGGGGAATAGAGATTCTAAAATCAACTTCAGGTAGCGGGTACCATTCCTGTCTTTCAGGGAAGTCAGAGTCTTGAAAATTCTTGGTTGAAGCAGTCATACCTTCAAAGGGAAGTGCGGAGGAAGGCTTCAATATCGCAGCAATTCTTGCAGAGTCTAAGGAAGATTCGATGCCTTCATCTTCAGCAAGGATTATGTCTAAGAGTTGCTTTGTTTTACTTGCCTTTTTAGAACGTTTTTTCTTTTTCTTTTTAATTGTTTTCACTTTGGTTTTGACAATGTCAAGGCTTAACATTTCTGGATCTTTGCATACTTCGTAAGCTAATGTTTCATCTTCAATACTAGGGAAGTTGATAGCAAAGGTTGCTTCTTTCTTTTCAGGAGAATTATTCAGGAAGAATAAGCATGCAATCAATAAGACGAAAGCTGCAGCAATTCTTTTTGTGTAAAATAATGTTCTTGAACTTGATTCCAGATTCTTTATTAATATACTCTTTTGCTGAGTAGCAGGTACTTGTTTGTAGCTTAAAAACTTTTGTTTCAAGCTGTCGTTCACATCTAATTCATTTAAGGTCTCACTAATTTTAGACCAATTATCTCCTCTTGCGTTTACAGAGAAGTCTTTAAGAGAATCCCGGAATAAATTTTCCAGCTCGTTCAACTGATTTTTCTTCATTTTCAATTCGTTCTTGAACTAATTTTTTCAAATAGGTTTTTGATCTAGCCAATTGTGATTTTGAAGTTCCTTCACTCACACTTAGCTTTTCAGCAATTTCTTTATGGGTATAACCTTCAATACAGTATAAGTTGAAAGCCATTCTATACCCATGGGGTAATTTCTGAACCAATCTCATTAAGTCTTCTGCAGCAAGTTCATGCAATACATTGGCTTCAATTGGTTGATTGTATAAACAATCCAATTCTATAATCCTAACGCCATTATTGACTTTTCGATAATTTTCAATGGCAGTGTTTACAAAAATTCTTCGGATCCATCCTTCGAAAGACCCATCTCCTCTGTATTTATGGAGATTTCTAAAAACTTTTACAAAGCCTTCTTGCAATAAATCCTCAGCTGTGTGATAATCAGCAGAGTATCTTAGGCAAATACCGAACATAGTAGAAGAAAAATAGTCGTATAATTCTTCCTGCGCAATTCGATTGCCTGCAAGACAGCCATTAAGTAATCTCAATTCAACTTTTTGTTTGCTCAAAGCTAATTGTATATTTTGCTTAGAAACGAAATAAGTTTTTGAACAGCTTTGCCTCTGTGGCTGATCTTATTTTTAATCTCTGAACTCAATTCAGCAAAAGTTTGCTGATAATCATTAGGAATAAAAATAGGGTCATAGCCAAAGCCAGCTGATCCTGTTTTCTTCATACTGATCTTTCCTCTTACAATACCTTCAAAACAGTGAAGTTCACCTTCTAAGTAAAGGGCAACCACGGTTCTGAATTGTGCTTCTCTATTTGGTGCATCTGCCAAATTTTTAAGAAGAAGATCCATGTTTTCATTTGCGTCTCTTGCGGGGCCAGCGTATCTAGCAGTATGAATTCCAGGTTGTCCACCTAAAAAGTCTACCTCTAAACCCGTATCCTCTGCAAAACAATTTATTTCAAAACGATCAAAAATAAATTTTGCCTTTTGAATTGCATTGCCCTGAATACTGTCTGAAGTTTCTGGTATCTCCTCTGAAAAGCCAAGATCCTTCAAGCCAGTAATTTCAAATTTATCTTTTATCAAACTGTTTACTTCCTCAACTTTATGAGGATTTCCAGTTACGAATGTCAATTTTTTATGAAGCATCTGTTGTTTTAAGTTCGAAGAAATTTTTCAAACTGCTCCACAACATTTTTTTAGAATTATCCTTTATTGCTAAATCTTTTAAAGGTTCTGAAAACAATAAATTGTAATTGAGCACCTCAAAGCAGCTATAATATTTAAAGCTCAAATTCAAACCCAAATTTATAGGATTAACACCAAAAGCAAGCAATTTGTGGATTCCAGTTTTTTTGAAAACTTCTAAAATTTTAAATTGTTTAAAATTAGAGGAATCTATAATATATGTTTGTTCTGGATAATTATGATTTACAGCTTTCAATATTTTACTCAACAGCAATTCTGACTCTTTTGTCAGTGCTGTTTTATCTAAGACGATGATCAAACTTTTTAAGTTGCTTGACTCTGACTTATTAAGTATATTTTCAATTGAATTGAAAGCAACAATATCGAAAGCAAAATTTGTATTATTCAAAATTAAAAATGTTTTTTGCGTAAATTGTCAGAATAATGTATTGAACTGACTAACAATATAGGCTAAAATTAGAATTAAATTTAGAAATCATGTATATTGTAATCGAAAACATTCCTCTAAATTAACCATTTAAACATAAGATATGATTAAAATCAATGTCACCAAAGCAAGCTCCTCAAAACTTTCAGATTTGGATTTTGCTAATATCCCTTTTGGGAAAGTATTTTCGGATCATATGTTCACTGCAGATTATATTGATGGTGCATGGACAGATTTGAAAATTATACCTTTTGGTGATCTTGGAATTAGCCCTGTGAATCTAGCCATTCATTATGGGCAATCAATTTTTGAAGGCATGAAAGCTTCAAAAATGAATGATGGTACTCCAGTCTTATTTAGACCTGAATTACATGTTGAGCGTTTGAATGCTTCGGCTGATCGGATGATGATGCCAAATATACCCAAGGAAATTTTCATGGAAGCCATCCACAGGTTGGTTGATCTGGAAAGGGATTGGATTCCTAATGAGCCAGGATCTGCATTATATATCAGACCTTTTATGTTTGCGACTGATGCTAGATTAGGTGTACAAGTATCAGAAACATACAAATTCATCGTAGTAGTAGGTCCAGTAGGACCTTATTATCCTAAACCTATCAGTCTACTGGCTGAAACGCAATATACTAGAGCTGCAACTGGAGGTGTTGGTGAAGCCAAGACAGCTGGAAATTATGCTGCTTCTTTATTGCCTGCTACGCTCGCAAAAAAGCGAGGGTACGACCAAGTAGTTTGGTTGGATTCAAAAGAATTTAAGTATGTACAAGAAGTGGGGACAATGAACCTATTCTTTGTATTGAAAGATAAGGTGATCACGCCAACTACTGAAGGAACGATCTTAAAAGGGATTACAAGAAAATGTATCATTGAAATCCTGAAATCTAAAAATATTACTGTAGAGGAAAGAAGAATCTCTTTGGATGAGATTTTTGAAGCACATGAAAAAGGAGAATTGCTTGAAATATTTGGATCAGGTACAGCAGCTGTTGTTGCCAATGTAGCTAAGTTCGATTGGAATGAGAAATCAATTGTATTTGAAGATGTCAAAACTCATAAAATTGCAAATGGTTTAAGAGATATCATAAATGGTTTGAGAGCTGGAACAGAAGAAGATAGTTTTGGATGGATAGAGCCAGTACGTTCTCAAGTTTCTGCTTCGTAGAGAGGACAAACGAATCTGCAAATTATTGGGACCCAAAATATTGAGACGCAAAATATTGAGACGCAAAATATTGCGTCTGTACGAAAGAGGATGCGATGAAAATCGCATCCTCTTTTTATTGTGAGTTTTAAAATGCTGGCTGGACAGGTTTGTTGTTCAGAATTGCTTCTATTTTTTCATCAACCTCTGTTGTCAACTTAGGGACAACATCTAGAGAAGTAAGTGTCTCAGACAAGTGTTTTAATTTGGAAGCACCAAGTATAACGGTACTAACATTTTCATTTTTAATGCACCAAGCAATAGCCAGTTTTGCTAAACTAGTATCAAGTTCTAAGGCAAGGTCATTTAAGTTTCTTGTTATTTCTAATCTTTCGGGCGTAAGGGATCGTTCCTTGAGCCATTCATTACCAGACATACCAAGACGAGTACCTTTTGGAAATTTACCGAGATACTTATCTGTAAGAACCCCAGAAGCAAGAGGGGACCATATGGTTGTCCCAAGTCCAACGGTTTTGAATATCTTAAGGTATTCGGATTCCATTTTATTTCGATGAAACATGTTGTATTGAGGTTGTTCCATCACAGGACCAATTAATCTGAGATCTTTCGCAACCATGTGTGCCTCCATAATTTCTTGCGCAGACCACTCTGAAGTTCCCCAATAAAGAATTTTGCCTTGTTGGATTAGATGGTTCATGGCCCAAACGGTTTCTTCCATTGGCGTTTCTTTGTCTGGTCTGTGGCAAAAGAACAAGTCTAGGTATTCAACATTTAATCTTTTTAAAGCAGCATGACAGGCTTCAAAAATATGTTTTCTATTAAGACCCGTTTGATTTGGAAGCTTTCCACCATCTCCAAAAAACACCTTTGAAGAAACAACATAGGAGGTTCTATCCCATTTCGTTTTCTTAAGGATTTTGCCCATTACTTTTTCCGATTTACCTTGGGCGTAGATTTCAGCATTGTCGAAAAAATTTACCCCATTGTCATAGGCCTTGATCATTAGTTTTTCTGCCATGTCATCATTGATCTGGTGACCAAAAGTTAGCCATGAACCCAATGAAAGGACCGAAACTTTCAAACCAGAATTGCCGAGTCTTCTATATTCCATAAGTAATTTTTTAAAGCAAAAAAATGCATAGAAGTTTGGATGATGTACTTATATTCACTTTGATGATATTTAAAATAAAAGTTCAATTTAGTGTTTTGAAAAGTTAAAAGTACACATAAGTTTATTTTTTTAATTATCTTCTTCACTAAATATAAAAAGATGAAATCTCTGTTACTTTCTTTTACCATAATTTTACTTTCGATCACTTTCTTAAGTGGGCAGAATAACATTGGATTTTATTACAATCACACTATGCCGCTAGGAACTTTTGCGGATAATGCAGAAAGTCAAGTCGGTGGCTTCATGTGTACTGCGATGTTTAGACCTTTAAAAAATAAAAGATTTGCACTAGGAGGGGAGTTGGGAGTGTCCATGTATGCCAATGATGATTTTGAATATACCGTTACAGATGGTGATTTTCAAGGACGATACATTCAAGTAAATCAAGATGATTGTTTCTTGCAGTATGGTGTCAATGCTCGTTATTATCTAACAGATTTAGAAGCAAAGAAACTTATTAATCCATATGTAGAACCAAGGCTTGGAGGAATGTCATTTTTTAGTACACTTACCCAGGGCGAGGAATGCGAAGTGGATTACAATTCAGAAACGGAAACACATGGGACGACTGTGTATGCTGGGGCTGGAGCAGGAATTATTTGTCAGATTAACAACTTTTGCTTGATTGATTTGAATGCGATTTATAATAAGTCTGGTACATCTGCATATAGGCATATACCGGAACCAGAGAATGTCACTTATCGTTTGGAGTTGACAGATCATATGTATGAGAGTCGGACGGATCATATTAGTTTGAGGTTGGGGATGATGGTTAGTTTTTGAATTTCACATTTCAGGACTAAGGTTTTTTTGTTGCTTTAGCTTTTTGTACTTTTTTAATCATCATTAAAGCCATATTGAGTGGAGAATCTACTTTATGTACTTTATCCAGAATGCTAGGGATTACTTCTACATTTGGAGTAATAGGTTGATCCTCTTCATCAAAGCAAGTAGTGTATAACTTTGTGGTGGACATCCTTACCACAAAGGAGGTTGCAGGAAGTGTTTTGAATATGGCATTGGCCCTAAATATCTTTGTACCTCCAGTTGGTTCTCCTATGATGTATCCCATAGAATAACATTGAAAGGTCGAGGCAAATGAGGAGGATGCAGAATATGATTTGCGATCTATTAACAGGTAGCAGTCACCTAAAAACTCGAAACGTTCCTTAATAGGAGCTTCATTAAAGAATGCATCTTCTTTTACATAAGAATCTATTTTTCCATTTAATACTTGATCTATGTCTACAAAATGTCGTCTTGCGGGTAAGGCAATACTTGCATTTCTTAATATTGGATTGGCATCAGTAAAATATCTTCTATAAGGGTGACTTATTTTCATGCTTGATTGAGCCATCGTTTTAAAATATCCTTGATGAATGTAATGAAACAATTCTGAAGCAACTTTTGGCCATCCTCCATAATTGCCCCTAACGTCAATTATTAAAGAGTGTACTTTTTCATTCTCTATTTCTTTAAAAGTCTTGTTTAGAAAAAAATTGAACTTCTCGATATTAGACACAGAAAAAGAAAAGATGTCTATTTTGGCTATCCCAGGTTTGATAATTGAGAAATCATAAGGTTCTCCTCTTGCTATTTTTTTATCTCGCTCCTCTCTTAAATCCTTTTTTTGAGTTTTCCATTCTTTATATGGCATTGTTTTGATTACTGCTTCAGATTCTTTCGCATACAGGAATTTGAACTTTACTTCATCAACTTTTTTGAATACTAAATAGAGCATGAATTCAAAAGATCTTGAAATCTTATCATTACAAAATGGAACTGTTTCATAAGAGGTAAAAGAAGAAACTTCTTTTACGAATTCTTCTACCTTCATTCCGTTGATTTCTAAAATTTGACAGCCAAGCGGTAATTGTTCGTCACCATAAGATTTCATAACAAATAACTTTCCATCATTTGTGAGGTACATTTCGTAAGGAAAAACACCATTCTTTTTACGAATATTGCTCAGCCAAGAATTTGGCATGAACACACGGCTATGACCATCTCGAATTGCAGCCACAATTCTAGCCATATTTTTGTAAAAATCAATTTGATCTAATTCAATGCTGATATTTTTTTCTACCTCATCAACAATTGATTGGAAAGCTTCCTTGCTTATTTTTGTATAAGGGTCAGGATGGGCATTTACTGTGTTTAGAAGTTCTTCTAAATCCTTTTTCATTTTCTTCGGACTTAAAGTCCTGATCTCTAATTGAGCAAAACAAGTTGAAGAAAAAAGGAATGATAAAATTAAAATGCTTAGATATCTCATAGTTTTTGTTTGTCTCCTATGCTTTTGTTTAGCCTAAAATAATTGCAACTTGAAATTAACAATTTTATTTAAATTTTAAAGGGTTGAATATTCATAAACTTGATTTTATTGCTTGTTTTGTTTTTAAAAGAATGAAGATGGATTCCTAATGGCATATTTTTCGCATCATTTTGTGGACAGTTTCGGATGCTTAAAATTAGGACCAGGACAATCTTCAGAATATAGCAATAGAGCTTAAATTTTTTTGTAAATTAGCAGACCAGTATATTGATTTTACAATTGTTGTAATTAATAGTTAATTCAGAAAAGCCAAATGAAAAAGACCTGCCTATTTCTAGCCCTAGTATACTTTTTTCTAATTCCTGATGTGACAGCTCAGAACATTCTTGGTACGATACAGCCAAACACCAATGAAGCACTACCTGCTTCTTATAATTTTCAAGAATTTGTTTTTGCGGAACCGGATGATGAAGGAGACTGCATTGGTCTTGTAAATGAAAATGCAGTCATTGAAGAGTTGTTCTTTGCGCAGACGCACCGACATAGTCTTGATCATCCATTTCATTTTATTATTGGACATCGACCAGCATTGTTGCAGGTAGCAGTTTCAGGTACAGGTCCAGCACCTGATGTTCAAGTGGAAGGATTCAAAAATGGAAGTTCTATTGGTGTAAAGTGTTTGAAAGGACCGACGGTCTTATCACAAACTATCGATCTTTCTAGACCAGACTTTGAAAATTATTTTACTGTTACTTTGCCAAAATCTTGGATAGAGATGGGATTGGAACTAGAAATATCATTGAGTCATACAAGCCGCTATTTGAATCAATCAGACTTAAAAATAGGTCCTTATACAGAAATGAATTTGGTGAGAGTCGATCAGGACTTTATGGATTTTAATGACGATCCGCATAACAGTCCTGAGATTGAAAATTTTCTTGCGGAGACGGCTTCTGCCATACCAGTTAGTGTGGTTAGATATGGTGCCTTTCCGGAAACTTTAGTTTTTCCAGAGATTATAGCTACCAATGAAACGGAAGAGTTGGTAAGACTAAAAAGTAAGGATGAAAAACAAGTTATGGGTGTAGCTAATGATGGCTATATCAATTCTATAGCCGTACTTGCCCTTGGTGAAATGCATAAGACAACCAACGATCGTTTATCTACCATTTACTTTGGAAATACACTTAATCTGGCACCAGGAGGCTGGGGTGGAGGCGGAAGTTTTGTGAGTCCAGATTTTACGGATATTTATATTCATGAATTGGGTCATGCTTTAAGTTTACCTCATTGGGGGTCGGCTTATGAGCTGCCAGCTAATGATGACTCCTACCAATACCCGTATGGTGGCGAAGATGATGACGGTGGTGGTCGAGGAGAATCTTGGAATTTCATACAAGCTACTTATGATTTTATAGATCCCATTTGTAGGGTGGAAGAAGACTCAGATTTTGAAGGTGAAAGTTCTGATGCCATGCAACGGAATCATTCTTGCCTAGGAGTCAGAACCTATGGAACTGGACCTTGGGATGGCTTTGGAGATTTTTCTGCCTATGCCATGCATCACTATTACATAGGCACAGAAGTGAAAAATGGGACCGTCTTTTATCGCGGTGAAAATAAGGTTTATCAAGTTAGGAGGCATGAAGGCCTTCCCATCTTAAGCTTAGAGAATGGAGCAAGGATGTACAATAGATTACCTGGACAAAAAGAGGAAAAAAGCTATGCAGAAAAAACACAAGTCCCTGGGGAAGAAATATTAAATACGGAGGTTTATCTCGTTTATGGTACTGCTCATGGTTCACAACAAGCTGGAAATATAATTTATAAACCTATCAAGTACAATGGCACCTTGCCACCGATTATAGATCCAACTGATTCAGAAAAATTGCAAGAAATCAAGGATGATCCAATCTATAGAGATATTCTAGGTAGTCCTAGAGACATCACCTTAAAAATGACTTATGCAGATGGTTCTATTTTACATGCATTGATACCGACACATAGTTATGTCAGGCCAGAAGATTATGGTGATTATTATGGACACTTTAGATATGATCTTTCAAACTATTCCTTGGTGGTACCCGGCGAGAAAGAACTAATAAGGGTAGAACATTATAGAAGACCTTTTCTTGCAAGCAATCCTAATGATACTCGGACTGGCAATCTTCTCGATCCTTTGCAAGGCATTACAGCAGAAAATTATATGGACAATGCCACCTATATCACAGAGTATGGTCCTGGTCGAATTGCACCTTTGGGGCCCAATTCAATTGGCAATAGGGTATGGTTTGATGCTAATAAAAACGGAATAGATGACAATGGGGAAGAAGGGATCGCTGGAGTTAAAGTTGCTTTGTGGAAAGATAATGATGAGGATGGTGTGCCTACGGATTGGTGTGGCTTTACAACTACGGATGAAAATGGCTATTACAGATTTACAGTTACACCTGGAGCTTACACGGTATTTGTTTGGCAAATTGATAATTGGGATGAGGGAGGTCCATTAAATGGTCTTGTACCTTCTGCTATTTTCACAGATGCAAATAATGACATAGATAAAGATAACAATGGACGAGGTTTACCAGGAAGCGATCTCTTTTCAGGCATCATAACGATCACGGCTGATGGTGAGCCATTAAACGATGGTGATCCCGAGGACGATTGGTTCGATCTTGATCCTGCAGGAAATCAAACAGTCGATTTTGGTTTTTACTGTGACACCCCATGTAATGACAATGATCAAGATGGATTTGACATTTCGGAAGATTGTGATGATAACAATCCTAACGTTAATCCTAACCAAGCCGAAATCGTGTACAATGGAATAGACGATGATTGTAACCCATTGACCTTGGACGATGACTTGGATGAAGATGGTTTTGATTTAGTAGATGACTGTGATGATACAGATGCGAGTGTAAATTCGGCTCAAGCCGAAATCGTGTATAATGGGATAGACGATGATTGTAATCCATTGACTCTGGACGATGACCTTGATGGAGATGGTTTTGATTTAGTGGATGATTGTGATGATGAAAATGTGGCTATAAATCCGGATGCAGAAGAGATACTAAATAATGGAATAGATGAAGATTGTGATGGAATGGATCTTGTTACTTCGACAGCAGCACCTTTGTTATCTATGACAGTTTCTATTTTTCCAAATCCAACCAAAGGAGTTTTAAATATTAAGCTGAGTGGCACAGAGGAATATATAGTCTCTATTTTTACTCTCAGTGGAATGGAATTGTTGAGTCATAGGAATGCGTCAATTATTGATATGCAAAGCTTGACGGATGGGGCTTATTTGTTAGAAATAAAAGACCTCAATTCTGGACAAAGATTAGTTGAAAGGATAATAAAGCTGAAGTAAACTAGATATTAATTTTGTCTTTAATGTAGTTTTGAATGATAAGCTGTCTCATAACATGATTCCTAAACGAATGTTCAAAATTATATTTAGACAATTGGCTTTTCTCTTTAGAATTCTATGTTTCTAATGAACTTGATTCCATTTCAAATCAAATGGAAGAAAAAAGGAATCCCACAGATAATAGAATATATCTAATTGAAACAAAGAAGAATTATGTCAGCCTAGAAAGACATTGGGAGTCATAAGAATAATAAGAGCTGCAAGAACGCTTGAATAAAATCACACTTACTTTGTATCTTGCATGTAATATTAGCTGTTCGAAATTTCAAGAAGGGTAAAACAAGTCGTACTAATAAAGTTTCCATAAAGAAATATGATTAATCATCTTAGAACAAAGGTCTCCACTTTTAGACAAAAAAGAAGATTCAAATCTTTCTATGGTAAGTATGTGAAACAGGGTGATTTATGTTTTGATATCGGCGCTAATATAGGAAATAGAACAGAAATCTTTTTAAGCTTAGGAGCTCGAGTTGTAAGTGTTGAACCAGTAAAAGAAACTTACAGCATTTTAGAAGAAAAATTTGGTACCAACAAAGAGGCTACCACACTCCAAATTGGTATAGGAAGTGAGGCAGGACAAAAAGAAATTTATATATCAGATGTCAAAGAAGTTTGCACCTTAAGTGAATTGTTCATTGAAAAATACAAAGAACAGGAAAATTTAAGTATCGAATGGAACGCTACTAGTTTAATAGAAATCCAAACACTCGATCAGTTGATAGAGACATATGGAATTCCAGATTTTTGTAAAATAGATGTAGAAGGCTATGAGTTAGAAGTTTTAAAAGGACTATCACAACCATTGCCTTTAATGAGTCTGGAGTATAATGCCAAGCTCAAGGACTTAGCACTAGAGTGCCTTGATTATTTATCGAAATTTAAGTCACTTTCGTACAACTTTTCGCCCTATGAGTCAATGAGTTTTTCATTCGAAACATGGAAGAATGAGATTGAGTTTAGAGAATTTATTAAAGCATTGCCTGAAGAAATAGAAACGGGGGATATGTATGTGAAATACATCCAATGAACACTTATTAAACCCAGTGCAAGAATAAAAAGTCCTAGCATGAATTTAATAAAATGGAATTGCAATTTGGCATTCAGGAAGAAATTTCAATGCCAATATGGATAACCAATTTAGCATAAAACTACTTATATAATCCATTTAAAAGGAGTCTAGATCGGCAGTAACTAGAGAATAGGTAAGCTGTGATCTAAATGAAAAGGTATAGCTATATGCCTATTAAGGCTTATTTTGAAGCAAAATCAAAGTAATTGGCCTAAATAAGTGGCTAGTAGAGACTTATTACTTTTACTTCAGTCTAAACTAATAGAAATAAAAGTAATTATGAAAGGATTAATGAGAATGTTGATGATGTTTGGGCCTATGATTTTTAGACAGTTCCAAAAATATCAACGTAAAAAAGCCAGTCAACAGAGTTCAGCAAAGCCTGTCGCTCAGATAGACAAAGAACAAGCTGTGAACGAAGCTCAAAATAGTCATAAAGGATAAATTCCTTTTAAAAGTGTGATAATTAAAAACTATGGAGGAGAATGAATGTTTCCTTCTGTCCGCGTTTTGCACATTTTCTTCTATGTTCCTGCCCATTGTTGTAAATCTTTAAGAATCACCTCATCTCTGAACCTTTAGGTTTCTTTTCCAGCTATTAGATCAATTGGGAAGGAAAAATATTAGTATTTTTCCTGTTTATTTATTAATTCCCAAATTTATGATCGTGACAATTCTTTCAATAATTTTATGTCTAATTTTCTTTGTACTAAGTGCATTTCATTTCTATTGGTTCTTTGGAGGTACCTGGGGCTTGGACAAGGTTATACCAACTAAAATCGACGAGGAAAAGAATATTTCCATTCCTAAATTTGCCACCTTAATAGTGGCACTTGGTTTAGCTTTGTTTGGGATGATTTATCTCGTAAAATCTGGATTAACAACCGTAGAAATACCAAATTGGATTACAAAATATGACTCTTGGTTTATTCCTACTATTTTTATTTTACGAGCGATTGGAGAATTTGATTATGTTGGCTTTTTTAAGAAAATAAAAAATACGGATTTCGCTAAAGCTGATTCAAAAATATTTGCCCCGCTTTGTCTATTTATTGGTGTTGTCGGATTTTTAATTCATTTTTTGGATAAATGAGTACTGGGGAAACCAATCAATTGATACTTATTGTCTAATCTATTTGGTAGAATTTTTATAGTTTGTTTTTTGCTAGTGCTGAGTAATAATTATTAAGAACACTAGTTATATTATTTTACAATCCTAACTATTATTTATCAAAGCCTGAAGGATAATCTATGCAGATAGAAAATAGTACTTTACAAGACTTAGCTAAAATATTTGAGCTGTATCGAATCGCTACAGATTTTATGAAATCCAAAAAGCAAGTCTCCTGGCCTGAATTTTCGAAAGAACTAATTGTTGACGAGATACAGAATAAAAGACAGTGGAAAATCACAATTGAGAATCAAATTGCTTGTATCTGGGCAACTACCAGGAATGATGAATTAATTTGGGGAAAGGATAATAAGGAGCCTTCAATATACATTCATAGAATAGCAACTAATCAAGATTTTCGTGGACAAAACCTAGCCAAGAATATCGTTAATTGGGCTGATGAGTACGGTGTTACTCATGACTTAGAATACATCAGAATGGACACCGTAGGGTATAATGAAGGTCTCATTAAACACTACAAAAAAATAGGTTTTGAATTCTTAGGAACGAAAGAGCTCACAGACACTACTGGCTTACCAGATCATTATAATGATGACGTGGTTTGTTTGTTTCAGAGAGAAATTTTAAAATGAAGTTTACAGTAAATGCTAAAGCTTTTGCGTTTTAATATGGCTGGTTTGAACATCAAATGCCTAGAAGAATGATTTTGTTATTTGAATATTGTATCTATTGTTTCTTAAAGCGTTAGGCTAGTAGCAGTTTACTAATTCATTATTAGTATTTACTGCATACACTAGTCATTCACTCCACATCATTAAATATAAAATATTAGATCAATGAGATTAACAGTCTTTTTTTTTCTATTTATGAATTGTTTACTACATGGCCAAAACTTAGTCCCTAATCCAAGTTTTGAACAAACTATTGATACGATCAGTAAGTTTACGGCAGATGATATTCATTTCAATAGTAAAATTCAACAGTGGACCTCGCCAAATACAGCCTCTCCTGATTTGATTACTCCTGAATTTGAAGAGAGATTTATATCGCCTCCTCCACCACATTCTGGATCAATGATGATTGGTATGCAAACTAGTATTGATTGGGGGGAGTATATTGGTGTGAATTTATTAAAAGACTTAGATCCTGATAAAACTTATAAAGTTTCATATTGGATAAGGAGGGCTGATTGTATAAATCCTCAAATGGATATTGATCAGTTAATGAATGAAAATTTTGGCATTTTATTTTTAGCGGATTCTATTAAATTTAATAACGGCAAGTTGATATATGGAATCCCTCAGATATTTGCAGATACAGAGCTAACAATTACTAATAAGGAGTGGGTAAAAGTTGAAAAACATTTTACTCCGGAAGAAAAATATAGCAAACTATATCTTGGTCAGTTTCGCAAGGAAGGTCAATACCCATTATTAATGAAGGGATATTTTGTCATAGACGATATTTCAGTGGTTGAATTGACAGATTATGAAGCTCTTTTCAGAAAAATAGAATTACCAGTTGGGAGTATTATTCCTTTGGATCAAATTTATTTTATAACAGGAACCACAGACCTAAAAGACAAGCAATCAGCTACAGTTCTAAAAGATTTGGCAGCTTGTTTAAATGCTAACTCTGCTATAAGAATTCGTATCAATGGGCATACAGATTCCAAGGGCAGTTCAAAATCAAATTTATCACTTTCCGAAAGAAGGGCAAAATTCATAGCGCAAAATATTATTCAAAATGGAATTAGTAAAGATAGAATAGAATGGAAGGGTTTTGGAGAGGAAATTCCAATAGCGGATAACAAAACTGAAATTGGAAGATCTAAGAATAGAAGGGTAGAATTTGAAATTATAGAATAAGAAACTCTTCTTTATGAATTTTCCATTTTGTCCGTAATTGTGATCATTCAATATGCAACTGTTCTAAATTTTGATTGTATTTTAGGTTATCTTATTATGTATATTTAAGTGCTTAAAATAAATAGACTGAAATGTTTGCGAAAATAATTAAAAAATCATTTGATAAATATTACGAAGCCCCAATTGAAGGCTGGGAAAGACTTGTTTCCTTGTGCGAGGAAGTTAGATTCAAAAAAAACGAAGTTATAAAACAGTCCAATACAACTGCTAAATATGGTTACTACTTATTGGAAGGCTCTGTGGGTTTGTTTGTTTGGAAAGAAAACAATTTCGTATGCACGGACCTTTACTTAGAGAATAATTTTTTTGGCGATGACCTATCATTGTTATCAGGCAAGACCTCTCCAATAGAAATTGTTTCTTTGGAAGCATGCCATGTACTTCGTATAAACAAAAGCAATATAGAAATACTAAAGAAAACCCCATTGGGCAGTTTGTTGTTTCTTGCAGGAGAACAAAACTCTTTTTCTGATAAACAAAATCAACAAATTGAGAGTATGACTCTTACCGCTGAAGAAAGATACAACAAGTTATTAAAGAATAATCCTGAGATACTACAAAGAGTGTCTCAAAAACACATAGCTTCCTATTTAGGAATTACTCCCCAAAGTTTGAGTCGTATTAGAAAAAATACTGTTCTAAAAAATTAAGTTACCATAGGGTAACTTAATTTCATTTGTAGCCCTTTATTTTTGTGATATATAATTAGTTAAACAAAAGTAAAATGGTAACATTAAGAAAGTATTTATTAATTTTTATTGGACTGTTAGGTGTTCATATCAGCATTGCACAAGATGCAAATGCTTCATCATATACAAAATTCCCATTAAAAATAGCCATCGGCAATCATGCGGTTGGATTTCCTTTTCAAAATTCATTTAATGCTTTTAACCTGCATTTATCTTTAGGGACAGAATTGGGTTTAAATAAGAATCTAAAGCATAGCCTGTTTCTCTCAAGTGATTTAGGATATATTAGTAACGGTGTTATTGGGAGCAGCATTAATTTGAATGTAGATTTTGTATACAGATATACACATAAAACAAACTTCTTTTTAGAAACAGCATTGGGAATAGGAATGCTAAATCAGTTTCATCCTAGAGATATTTATGCTCTAAATGAATCAGACGGGACATATGATAAAATTTCGGACAATGGTACCATTGCTTCTTTGATTGGTTTTAAAACTGCTTTGGGTTATGATTTTTCTAAGAAGACGGATTTCCCTTTTAGGATAGCTTTTAGTCATCATTTCTTTATTCAGACAGCTTATTTTGACTTAAGGAATTTTCCAATCATGCCTCAATCAAGCTCTAACATTTTAATCAGTTATAAATTTAAAAAATAATGAAAATTTTAATAATTACAGTACTATTTCTATTCATGGCATCCTCTTGCACGGATGACTATGTTGGGCCAAATATTGATACAAATTGCAGCCTAAGCAATCAGACGCACACTAAATCAGCAGCCCTTAAGAATTTACTGGATGCTAATACCAAAGACGGTTTTGTAGGTATGACAGTATTAGTTGATGATCCAAAAGAAGGGCAATGGCTGGGATCTTCTGGCTATGCGAGTATTGAAGAAAATATTAAAATGAATCCTTGTCATATTCATCATACTGCCAGTCTGTACAAAACCTTTATCGCTACTGTGGTCATGCAATTGGTAGATGAAAATGAAATTGCTTTGGATGATAAATTGTCAGATTATATTTCTTTAGAAATTATTGACAAGATTCCGAACGGTAATTCAATTACAATACTTGATTTATTGCAACAACGAACTGGAATTCCGGACATATTTGAGGTGGAATTTATCACAGATTTTTTTAATAATCAGACAAAGACCTATTCAATAGAAGAACTATTAGAATATGTATATGTTAAAGAACCATTATCAGAAGCGGGTACCACCTTTCAATATTCAGATGCAAATTATTCTTTGCTTACCTTATTGATTAATGAAATTGAAGGAAATCATATTGAAGCATTAAAAAGTAGAATTTTTGAACCATTAAATTTAAATCACACCTATTTTTTGGAAAAAGTTAGTGAGATTCCTGCTGCATTAAGCAATAGTTATTGGGATCGATATAATGATGGGAAATATGAAAATAATTCAGATGTCCAAACTAGCTTAACAGTGGGTCTAAGAGGTTCTGATGGAATTGTGTCAAGTGCAGAAGATCTAATGAAATTTATGCAGGCTTTAGCCAAGGGCAATTTAGTAAATGGTTTTTCTCAAATGATTAATTGCTTGGATGTTCCTGCAGCTATCCAGAAGAATGAAGTGTATTCAGGGTATGGACTAGGTATTATGAGAGTAAACATAAGTGGAGAAAACTGGTATGGGCATTTTGGAAACCACATTGGATCAGGAGCAATTATGCTTTATAATTTAGATAGGGACATAACAATAGTGGCTTTACAAAATACAGGAACATTCTTCTCAGATGAAATTAAGGGGAAATTCTTTTTTCAGCTGCTAGGAGATATTGAAGAGATTTTATTTTAATTCTTTAGGATAAATTGTATGAAACAAGTATTAATCATTGCTGTGCTATTCATGATTTTGGTCTCAAATATTTTTCTAGTTTTTTAAAATTGGTATAGAATTATACTTAATTAGTTTTCAACCAACCCGTAATACTCAAGCGAGGTTTTTGACTAATTAAAACTTCATGCTCTAGCTCACTACTTTTAAAAAACACACACCTGCCATTTAAAGGCGTAATGATCTGTTTATTGTTTTTATGATAAATACATAATTGACCACCATCTATTGGTAACCAGTCTTCATTTAAATACATTATCATAGAAAAAGCCCTGTCTTGATTCGTTTTAAATTGATCCAGATGCCTTTTGTAAGAACTGCCAACATCAAAATAGGCATAATGAAATTCATATCCTGTGATACCGGTATAGCAAGTCAAATTAAGGTATTTGACAAAGTCATCAATTAAATCAAAAAAGCTATTTTCATGAATGTTATTGTGGGCTCGATTCAGCCAATAGATTGAATCGCTTCGAATTAGCTTGTCGTTTTGTAAATTTAAATTGTTTCCAATTCCAGCAGCTTTGAATTCCTTATTTAAGAATAGCAACAGCAAATTCTCTTTGAGCTTGCTAGCTAAATTGGCATCCAAAAAATTATCCATTTGCCCAACTCTATCTTCTATAAAGCTTGAAATGATGCTTTCAAATCCATCCTGCATAGGTCACTTTTTATTCGCTTAAAAGCATAAAACTGAAAAGCCCCTAATGGTACTCCTAATTAAGATGTAAACATAGGAATCAGTCTTATAATGTGAGACAAAGATGTTTTATACAAATGTGAAATGCATTTCAAAGTGGAGTAAACATTTTGATGGGGTGATTTACTTAGAAAAAATGAAGCCTAGTACGCCTATGTGGTAAGTTGGAAGATATTTGCGCCCAATGCCCCTTGAATCAGTAATCATTTTATTTTATTGAATTGTTTTAATTTTTCTCTTAAGATTGTATCTTTCCTTAAGTTTTATAATAAGCCAAACTTTAATCCGTACAACAATGAAATTCTCTAATCTATATTTACTCTTTTGTTTATTTCTTGTATTATCCTGTCAGCAAGATGATCCAGGATTTGAGCAGATAACTGAACCTTTAGAAATGGAGCATGTTATTGAATTCTCAATTAATAATGAGGATCAAGAACCTATTACGTTTGATTGTAATAATGCGCCGGCACTATACGGTTCTGAGATTCGGCAAGATGTCAGCAATGACAACTATTTATTTTCTCAAGGTTTCCTGTCTATTCCTTTAAGTAATTCGAGAGAAATAAAATATACTTTTATCATTTACGGAGAAGATGACATTAAGAATTTAGAAGCAATGGAACTAAAGTCTTTTATTGAGAATAATCCAGAATCCATATATTTTGATATTGAATTTATTCAAAATGGGATAAATTATCGCAACCAGTTTTTTACTCCTGAAGAATTTGGTAATAGAAATGTTGTTGCCAATGATGAAGAATTTAATTTCGTCATTAGCGAACCAAGTACTTCAGATTGTACGGATAATTCTCAAGTGCTTTTTACTAGCATTGATTACACCGGTACTATAAGCACAGAAGATCAATCCCAACAAATTGAACTAGCTGTTAAATTGCAAGCCCATTTAAGGACTTGGTAACTTATGACACAAACCAAAAAAACAATTTTAATAACAGGTGTAAGTAAAGGCATTGGAAAAGGATTGTCCATTAGATTATTAGAATTAGGTTATCATGTGATTGGAACAGTTAGGAAGTTGGGAGCTGCTGATAATTTTGGAGAGGTTGTTGAATTAGATTTGACGAATGAAAGTAGTATAAAAAGCTTGTCTGAACAGTTAAATCGAGAATCAAGAAGAATAGATATTTTAATAAATAACGCAGGAATAGGATCTGACCATTATGACGATTTAAGTAAAAAAGAGAACTTTGAACTTAGATTTGAAACCCATCTATTTGGCCCTTATTATTTTACTGAATCAATATTGCCTCTAATCAATAAGGGAGGAAAGATAATTAATATTAGCTCCAAGCTTTCATCTTTTGAGGAAGTTGGTAAAATAGATGTTGAGAAATTGACAGCAACCAAGATGGCTTATATAATTTCAAAAGCATCAATTAATATGTATACGAAATTGTTGGCTAGCCGATTGGAAGAAAGAGCTATTGAAGTTTTAAGTGTACATCCTGGTTGGGTAAAAACAACTTTGTCCTCTACTAACATGCAAGCACCATTGAGTGTTGAGGATTCTGTAAATGGTATAGTTAGCTTGTTGGAAAACAATAAGCAAACTGGGACCTTTTGGGATGCTCAAACACAAGAAGAATTAAATTGGTAAAAAGAAAGAGGGCTGCCGATTTAAAAATCGACAGCCTAATTTATATAATTAATGATCTATATTTTTATAAATCTTAAAGGAGCTTGTTGACTACTTACATTTGGCAGTTTCAAAAAGTAAACACCAGGCCTTAGTTTTTCTGTGTCAAAAGTAAAATGATTCCCTCCCTTGAGGATTTTTCTTTTTTCGTTTAATAACCTTTTGCCTAAAGCATCATATACTTCAAAGGTATGATCTCCAATCATTTCTGATTCAAAACTAACATTTAATGCGCCACTCGTTGGATTAGGATACAAAGATGCTTTTGAAGTCATCTTTAAATCCTTGGAAGCATCTAATCTTAGAGCTGCTTCTGTTATTGGGCGACTTCCATTGCTACAATCGAATTCAATGAGGTATTTTCTTTGCGTCCATGGCCCATCGACACCGATACTACCATCCCAGAATTTAAGATGGGCGTACTGTTGGTTTCCAACAAATATCACTTCAGTTACTGCGCCAATAATTTGATTGAGTTCATCTTCGTTTAGAAAAGCTAGTTTGGCGCCAAGTTCATTGGCATTGTAATCTGCTTGTTCCCATGTTGTTTTTTCATCTGAAAGAAAGTATGACTTTGTGTCTGTTGAACCTAGGGATGTATAAGCATCAATATCAGTTGGGCACAGCTCAGTATCTAAACCGGGTGCTTAAGAAAATCGCTGCCAACAAGGTCGATCAGAATGCCATTAATTGGCTACCCCAAAACTTAAGTGAGGATTTTAAAGATCTGCTGAACATCTGACACGGGCTTGCTTGGGCGAAACCGTTTATTCGTGGATTTGTGTATAAAATTTTATAACATTTTCATAATCAGAAAACCAAATACTCGCATAAACAATTCAATATATTTTATCAAATACCTTTAAGGTTAATCTATCCTTTTGGTATCTTACAGATATAGGTTTATTGAATAATTTAAAACTGAGAATATACGTAGAGCAAAAGCCATAATCTGTCTAAGTTATTTCAAAAACCATGGCATTAATTTGACCTTGAAACAGCTTGGATTTCAAAGCAATTTTAATCAACTAAACTTATATGAACTATATGAAAGCAATTACACGAAAGAAATACGGCTCACCAGAAGTTTTGCAAATTCAAGAAATTGAAAAACCGACACCAGATGCAAATCAGCTTTTGGTCCGTGTACATGCAACAACTGTTAATAGAACAGACTGTGCCATTTTATCAGGTAAGCCTTTTGTGATGCGATTTATTTCTGGCTTATTTAAACCAAAAGCTGCAATTCCAGGGACAGATTTTGCGGGACAGGTGGAAGCAGTGGGAGCCAACGTAAAGTCTTTTAAAGTTGGAGACAAAGTTTGGGGCCTCAATGATGAAGGCTTAAGTTCTCATGCTCAGTATATGCTAATGGATGAAAATCAGTCTATTGTTACAATGCCAAATATATTTTCATATGCTGAGTCCGTTGCATGTGCAGAAGGGGCGCACTATGCTTATAATGTTCTCAATAAAGTAAAAATTTCTGAGGGAGATAGGGTTTTAATCAATGGGGCGACCGGAGCCATTGGATCAGCATGCTTACAAATTTTAAGGAGCATGAATGCAGAAATTTCTGTAGTTGGAAATACTAAAAATATTGAGTTGTTAAAATCATTGGGTGCTGAAAAGGTGTATGATTATCTTAAAGAAGATTTTACGAAATCAGC
The DNA here is from genome assembly GCA_938018185.1 of uncultured Saprospiraceae bacterium. Taxonomy (GTDB): domain Bacteria; phylum Bacteroidota; class Bacteroidia; order Chitinophagales; family Saprospiraceae; genus JALZVN01. The sequence goes on along the minus strand of CALIIW010000170.1, from coordinate 2,688 downwards.
TAGAGATAAGTATAAGTATATTTTTGATACTGTTGGCAAAAGTACCTTTGGAGCTTGTAAGCATTTATTAGAAGAAAATGGAGTATACATTTCTTCGGAACTAGGTCCAAATAATGAAAATTTGTACTTGCCCTTAATGACAAAACTCAAGGGAGGCAAGAGGGTACTGTTTCCTATTCCAAGTGATTGCAAAAGAAGTTTACTATTTGTCAAAAATTTAATTGAAGCAGGCAAGTTCAAGGCAGTTATTGATAAGAAATATACGATGGAAGAAATTAAATCTGCTTATTATTACGTTATAAGTGGAGAGAAAACTGGAAATGTTGTAATAAGTTATTCTTGATTTATATTTTCGTTATTAACAACTTATTATGCACCATTTGAAAAACCAAAAGCATCTATAAACCAAAAGAATGAAAAGAATTATAATACTGCTAAGCTGTTTTGCTATTTTTTCTTGTCAAAAGGAATCTTCAAATCAAGATAATTCCATGGGGAAATACCGTACGAGTGATCAAAGTTTACAATTGGAAGAAGAAATGGAAACCGAACCACCAAGAACAAGTCAAGCTTCCGCTACACAAGAATTAGAAAAAGGAAGTAAAATTATTAAAAATGGAAACATGAAATTTGAAGTTACCAATCTTGAAGACTCCAAAAGTAAGGTTGATTCTTTAATAAAAAGTGTGAATGCATATTATGAGAATGAAATGTATAATTCTTATGGCAATAGAATTTCATATTCCTTAAAGATTAGAATACCTAATGCAAAATTTGATTCGCTAATTATAGTATTTGAAAAGGGCATTGGTGATTTAAAATCTAAGAATATTAACGCAAAGGATGTAACTGAAGAGTATGTTGATTTAAATGTTCGACTTGAAAATAACCTAGCCTACTTAAGTCAATATCAATTGATCCTTAAAAAAGCAAACTCCATAAAAGAGATTCTTGAAGTCCGCGAAAAAATAAGACGGATCGAAGAAGAAATTGAAAGTAAAAAGGGAAGACTTAAATATTTGGATGATAAGGTAAATTATTCAACATTGAATTTAGAGCTATCAGAATTAATTTCTAGAGAAGTATCTAATAGCCCAAGTTTTGGACGTCGCTTATTAAACTCCTTCAATAATGGGATTCAAGTTTTTTTAAGCTTCATCATTGGGCTGGTGAATTTTTGGCCTTTTTTAGTATTGCTATTCTTACTGTTTATTGCAAGAAGACCAATATTGAGTAAAATTAGGAAAAGTAAATAGCGTAGCTTGCAAACAAAGATTGGATGCACAAAGAAAAGATCTTAAGGGAATTCATTGAACAAGTTTGGAATAATCAGAGAAAGGATTTAGTGGCAAGGTTTGTTGCTTCAGAGTATGAGATTCATTTGGATACTGGAGACAATTGGGAAGGAAAGACTTTGAAGCATCAAGAGTACATCAAAAGATTAGATTTTTCATTCAATTCTTTTCCTGATATTAATTTTGAAATCCTCACTGCGATAGAGGATGAAAATCATGTTGCCATCACATGGATTTTGACAGGAATCAATCTAGGAAAAATTGGAGACATTCCTCCCACTAATAATAAGATCAAAACCAATGGTATGACTATATATTATTTCAAAGATGATTTAATTTGTGGTCATTCTCAAGTCTTTGACAGAAATGTAGTTATGCAACAGCTTGGATTTATTTAATTTTTTGTTCAAAGTTCTATATGCAGAAAGAATCACAACTTAAATTAAAGCTTGTTAAACTAATGAGTGGAAAAATCATCCATCAATTAGTTGAACAAATATTTTACAATCAGAGGAATCAAATTCTAGAAAAGCAAATTTATAAAAATGGTGAATTGGAGTCGCAATTGAACATTGTTTACAATGATATTGGTCTCATTATAAAATCTAAATCATATGATAAGTATAATTCGCTCAGCCAAGAGTTGAAATACAAATATAGCAAAGGATTGTTAGTAGAAATTAAAGAAACGATAAATGAACTACCCGGAAATTTGAAAGTATTTTCTTATGACCATCGAGATATGATAAAAGAAGAAAAGGAAGAGAATGCAGATGGAAATATTTTGAAGAGAACACACTATGATTATTTAAATAAGAAAATTACACGACAAGAGTTTGGTGAGGATGGAGCCTTGTATAATGAAATAATAGAACTTAGAAATGGTGATGGAAGTATTCGGAAAGAGGTGGAACGTAACTATATAAAGGATGAAATAGAGGAAGAAATTTCTTATTACGAGTATGACGGAAATGGGAATAGAATTAAGGCTAAGGTTTATTCTAAAGATAAATTAGTTTTACTCGAATCGTACTTTTATAATAAGGCTAATGTAGCTATTGGAAGCGAAGGAATAGATTATGAATATAAAGAGCAATATAAGGTGACAAAAAAAGTGAATGCTCATGGAAAATTAATTGAAGAATTGAGGTACCTTAATAAGGAATTAATTTATAAAAGAAATTATGTGTACAACAATTATAATGATATAATAAAAGATGAATTATGGGAGAAAGCTGAAGGAGACAGTGAAGAAGTTCATGAAGAATACACTTATTCCATTACCTATAACTATTCTGAATAGCAAATCCAGCGGCTATAGTATATTATGAAGCGTGAAATTATAATATTATATACATACCGTTTATTGAATTTGTTCTTTTCAGCCTTGTCA